>JAITGU010000118.1 GCA_031280375.1 Candidatus Methanovirga procula
TCATAGATAAAAATGTAAAACACATCAAAACTCCAACCAACGCCAAAAAACATAAGGCACAACCAACACTCATAATCATAACAACAACAAAACAAAACAAAAAAAGTTGCAAAACAAAATAGTATAATCCATAAATTATTTAGATTTATAAATATGTTTATAAATCTAAATAATTCTAAGATCCAAACACTTTCAATTAATCTTCATAACAAATTTCATTCTTGTTTAGTCTTTAAAAGATAAATATGAGAACTAATAACTATTCCCACAATTAAAAGAATAATAAAAGTTAAAAAACTCCAAGTATAAATCATTGAAACAATCAGAGCAGCCCATAAAAAAATTATACTTCTAATTTTAATTTTCAATGGTATTCCAACCTTATTTCTGTAGTTTTCAATATAAGCTCCAAAATATTTATTGCTTAAAATCCATTTTTCTGCTCTTTCTGAACTTTTCCCAAAACAAAGTGCTGCAAGAATAACAAACGGTGTTGTTGGAAGAAGAGGAAGAACAGCACCAATTGCCCCTAAACTTAAGAAAGTAGCCCCAAAAACAAAATATATTACTCTTTTAACTTTCATATTATCAACATTGATTAATTCAGAGTATTGGTTATTATCAAGAGGTTTTATATAATAAATTCATATATAAAAATTGAATAATTATCTCCCTACAAATTTTATTTTATTTTTATTCATAACAATACTTTTCTTCCATTCTTTTTTCATTTCAGGGTAATCTTCTCTATAATGAGATCCTCTACTTTCTCTTCTTAAAATAGCTGATTTAATAGTTAAAATAGCTATTTCTATCATATTAATAATTTCTAATCCTTCTTGAAGAGATCTATTATACTGTTTTTCAAATCCTATATTCATATCTTTTAGTTTAGACTTCAAAACAGTTACATTAGCTAAAGCTGTTTTCAAATCTTCTTCATTTCGTATTATTGAAACATTATTCCACATTATATCTTTTAATTCTTTCTTAATTTCATATGGAGGATATTTCCCTTTTTTAATCAAATTATTTATTCTTAATTCTTCTTCTTCGATCTGTTTTTGATTTATTTCAAATTGTATATTCTTTGATACTTTTGATGCTGAAATTCCAGCTATTCTTCCAAATACTTGTGTATCAGCAAGTGCATTTCCACCTAAACGGTTTGCTCCATGAACTCCACCAGCGACTTCTCCCGCAGCAAAAAGATTTTTAACAGTGGATGCTCCATTTTTATCTATTCTAACTCCACCCATAAAATGATGAGCAGTTGGAGCCACCTCCATTTTTTCAATTCTAATATCTACACCAACATCTAAAAATTGCTGAAGCATTGTTTCTAATTTCTCTTCAATAGTATCTCTTTGAAGGTTTGAAACATCTAAATAAACTCCCCCATTTTCAGTTCCTCTCCCTTCTTTTATTTCATTGTATATTGCTCTTGCCACAACATCACGTGTCGCAAGCTCCATCCTATCATCATAATATTTCATAAATCTTTGTTTATTCCTATTTAAAAGTACACCTCCTTCTCCTCTCACTGCTTCTGTTACTAAAATGCCTTTTTTTGATTCTGGATAAACCATTCCTGTTGGATGGAATTGTATTTGTTCCATATCAATTAAATCTGCACCAACATTCCATGCTAATGCAAAACCATCCCCATTTTTCTGTAAAGTGTTTGATGTAACTGGGAACAACTGTCCAGCTCCTCCAGTGCCCAATATAACTGATTTTGCTTGGAAAAATATTGTTTCAGAATTTTTTAGATTTAATCCAACTGCCCCAATAACTCTTTGATCATTTTCACTTAAAATAAGAGAACTTATCATTACTTCATCCAATGTTTCTATATCCTCTTTAACGATCTCTTCTTTCAATGCACTGATAATTTCATGACCAGTTCTATCACCTTGGAAACAAGTTCTTTTGAAACTTTGCCCACCAAATGAACGTTGGTTGATTTCACCAGAAGCTTGACGATCAAATAATGCCCCATAACTTTCTAATTCAATTAACCTATCAGGAGCATCATCTATCAACAATTCAACTAATTCATGATCATTTAAATAACCACCACCAATTATTGTATCTTCATAATGAATTTGCTTCTTATCTTCTTTATCAACTTTAGAAAAAACTGCATTATATCCTCCTTCAGCCATTCCTGTACATCCAGATCTAAATGATAATCCTTTAGATATTATTAATGGCTTCAATCCTCTTTTTGACACTTCAATAGCTGCTCTTGAACCAGCACCACCAGAACCGATTATAAGTACATCACATTGATTTATTCTGCTTTTCATCATATTATAGTTTTGTTTAATTAGTATTTATTATTTTCGAAAGTGAACAAAAAAAAGTGAATATGTTTAATTTTATAATCAGTGAGTTATAATATTTTATTCAACTTTATCAATATAATCTATTTATTAAATTTTTTAAAAAAAGAGTAGAATTATCTGAAATTAAGATTTAGACAATTTTAAGAATAATTTTTCAATAGAAATTTTTAATTAATTTTACAAAAATTTTTGGTATAGATATATAATGAAAATAACTCAATATTATTCTTGAATGGGATAAAGTCAATTTAAATGCTATTTCAATGTTTAAAACTATGAAAAAAACTCAAAATCAATCATATATGGCTCTAAACTTAGTCATATTTGTATTAACTAAATTTATAAATTGAAAAGGAACTAAAAAAGTTTTTAAATCAAATTTAAATCTAAATTAGATTAATAATTTATATTGGGTTTTGTATTAAGTTTTAAATTTAGATATAAATATATAATATAAAATAAATAAATGACTAAATAAGCATTTAATAAATGATTGAATTAATTTTTTACTTTTAATATTTCAATATTGTTACATCTAAATAGTCTTGTATCCTAATAATTATAAAGTTTAATATTCTTTATTTTTATTAATAAATTATATTAAATCTTAATTTAACTATATAATGATCAATATTTTATAATTAATAATAAATATAATTAATACTTAGTTTAACAAGAAATGAACGAGAATTAATTACTAAACAAGATTAAAAATGATAAAATGATTATACCAACAATACCAACACCAGATGAGCTTTTGGATAAAGGTTTCAGTAGAGGAAAAAAAGCAGCGAATAAAGTAAGGACTTCAAAAATCCCAAAACATGTGAAATCACAGAAAATTGAAGAAACTCGTGTTACTACTGCATGTCAAGTAGTTAAAGAAAAATTACAGATGATTTTAGACCGCGTTCCAGATATTGAATCTCTTCCAGAGTTTTATCAAGACTATATTGACATTACCGTTGGTGTAGATGAAATGAAGCAATCCCTTGGAGGCCTTAATTGGGCTTATGGAATAATAACTCAACTTGAAAAAGATTATGCTAAAAGAATTAGAAGATCATCACCTGAAAATTCCAGTAAGCTTCAAAAACAGTTGTATGGCAGATTAGCTTCAGTTGTAAACAAAATTAGTAAAGACCTTGATTTTTTAGATTATGGAAAGTCAAAACTAAGAAATATGCCCACAATTAACTTCGAAGCAACCACGATTGTTATTGCAGGATTTCCTAATGTTGGTAAATCAACACTTCTTAGACAAATTACTGATGCCGAACCACAGGTGGCGGATTATCCATTTACAACAAAAGGTATTCAAATTGGTCATGTCGAAAGAAAATGGCAACACATCCAGGTTATTGACACTCCAGGATTGTTAGATAGACCAATTGGTAAAATGAATGACATAGAATTAAATTCTATTTTAGCTCTTGAGCATTTAGCTGATTCAATACTTTTTATATTTGATATTTCTGAAACTTCAGGTTATCTTATCGAAAATCAGATGAACCTATTTGAAGAGATAAGTAATATATTTAAAAAAGATATTATAGTTGTGTTTAATAAAATTGACCTTTTAGATGATGATAAAAAAGAAAAATTGGAAAAATATAAATATATTCTTAAGGATCCTATTGAAATATCTGCTTTTGAAGGAACAGGAACTGAAGAAATAATTATTAGAATGGAAAAAATAGAAAAAAATGTTATCCAAAAGTAAGTTAATATCAATGAATCCCATTTCTCAATAACAGGCGGGTGTCTAACAACTCAAGTTTTTAAAAAATTATTTGCTCCATTTTCAATATAAAAATTTATACAGTCTTATTTTTCGCATGAAAATAATTGTTAGACAGACTCACAGATTTTATTTTTCACGATTTATAACGAAATCAGCGATAGAAATTAATGATTGTTTATGATGAGTGTCCTCTAATACATCCAATAATTTTTTAGCATCAAAAACATATTTTTGTGCTAAATCACTTGCATATGATAATGAACCATATTTATTTAAAATATCCATTGCTAACCTTACATCCTCTTTAGAATTGCCATTTTTCAAAATATCTATTAACCTTTCCCTATCCTCAGAATTTCCATTTTCAAGAGCATGAACAATAATTATGGTCATTTTCCCTTCAACAATATCACTACCAACTGGTTTACCTAACTTTTCTTCATCAGCAACTAAATCTAAGTAATCATCTTGAATTTGAAAAGCTAACCCAATGAATTTACCATATTCATAAAATATATTTATTTCATCTTGATTTGCACCAGCCATTATAGCTCCTGATTTAGTGGCAGCAGCTATTAACGCTCCAGTTTTCTTAAAAATCATTTCTAAGTAATCTTCTTCTTTGACCTTGAAATTTTTCTCAAAACATATATCTGCTGCTTGTCCTTCACATATCTTAACACAAGCATCAGCAACAGTAGATATTGCTTGATGGATGTGTTCAACCGAGTCAATATCATCCTTTGCAAAGGAAATTAGTTCAAAAGCCTTGGAAAATAATGTGTCTCCAGCTAAAATAGCTATATTATCATCCCAAACTTTATGTACCGATGGTCTGCCTCTTCTAACATCATCATCATCCATTATATCATCATGAATAAGTGAAAAAGTGTGTATAAGCTCAATAGCTGCAGCTGTTTTAATTACATTTCTTTCACTACCACCTAAAGCTTCACAGGAAATAATAGCTAAAGCAGGTCTTAGCATTTTACCTCCACTTTTAGTGAGATAAATAGATGCTTCTTTAAGGTTGTCTGGACTTATATTTGAAAGAAAACTATTAATTTCTTTGCTCACACTAACAGAATATTTTTCTAAATTATCTAATAAATTCCTCATAAAACATCACCATTAAGGATTATAATTATTTTTTAAGATCACTATTACTCTAAACCATTATTACTCTAAGATCAGTATTTTAAGATTATAATTTTTAAAATTATAAGTTTGCCAAAACTTTTATAACTTTTTTATTAAAAAATATTATTAAAAAATTATTATATAATACTAAAAAATTATTCTTAAAATCATCTGAATCTTAATTTAAAATAATATTATTCTTTTTTAAAAATTTAATAAAATAGATTATATTAATAAAGTTAGACAAAATACTATAATTAAGATATTTTTCTTAAAAGAATTGACTATGCAAAAGAATTATAAAAGTGATACTTTATATTTCATAATATTTATACTTTCAAGTCCTCAAAGATAATTTTCCTCTAATTTCCATCCTAAAATAATTAAAAATAGGCATTAACTAAACTCATTTCAAATCCAATATATATTTCAAGTTCTCAATAATACTATTTAAACTATATTCAACTTTCTCCAAAGAAAGACCAATTATAAGCAATTCAACTCCAACAATGGTTAAACAATACCAACAATAATAAGAACAAAAAAAATCACAGATAATACATAATCAATGATAGTTGGGCCTTTAGATCCTTTATACAACATATCAGCAATATTTTTACTGAATGACCCTTCAGCAAAATCTGGTGTTACAGAAACACTAACAGGATTAAATACTTGAAAATCTCCAAAAGAACGAAATCCAATAATAGTGTTTGTAGGTTCATAACAAATAATAATTTCCCCACCTGAATTAAGAGAGGAATAAATTTCTTCTGAACCTAAAATACTAAGCAATGTACTTTCATCATAAACACGTACAACCTTGTCAGTGAAAAAAATAGGACTCAATGCATTTGGGAAATCATTAAATGTATAATATCTATTATTAAATAAAAATCTTTGCACACTCACATAACAATCAGCAAGTTCCATTGACCTTTCTATATTAACAATTTGTTGAGCATCGAATGCACCGAAAGTTGGAGCCAAAATCCCACCAACACCAGTACAAATTGCACCAGCACGAACACAATCACCAGAAACATCCCCCATCTTATTCTTCAACACAGACAAATTATTAACCTTAGCCATGACAGATTTTACACTATTATTAACACCAAAATTAAAATTTTCAGAAGAAGAACCATTAATTCTATAAGCATAGTCCATAAAATGAGTGTAAATCTCATCTCTCCAACCATTAACAGCCTTATTCAACCTATTTTCCAAGTCATCAGTGTCCAAACTCAAAGGATTATCCTCAAGCATGACCCCAATAGCTTTAATTTCATTAGCATACTCCTCACCACAATCCAAAGAATAAGCCATGTGCTCAGGAGACTCACTACAATCCATAACAAACCGAATAGTACCACTAAGACTACCACCATGATATAAAATCTCACGACGAACAGATTCATTAGCAAACCTAAAACGATTCAACTGATTCTCAAAACCACTAATAACACCATTATCATGAGGACTAATACCTCTCGTACCATTAATAATATACTCAAAATAAGACTTTTTACCTGTGCTGAAAGCCACCATATCCAAGAAAACAGTAGCCTCAAAATCACTCATATTACCTTTATTTTTAAAATAGTCAATAATAGTCTCAGTATTATTGGTGCCTAAAATCTCTCGTTCATTTTCAGTAATACTATCTAAAATCTCAGAATAAGTATCATCTAATGTATCCTCCTTTACCTCAGTAGAATAAACATTTGGTAAAAAAACAGAGGATAAAATCAAAAACACTGCAAACAAGCCATAGAATTTTATCATGAAAAACTTCCTTTGAAAGTATCCTTTAAATTATCCCGCATATCACTCAAAATACTTTGGGAATATAAAATCTGAGAAGCAAAAACACATAAAAAAGCACCTGTTAAAATTAAACCAACAGCTGAAAATACCATGCAAAAATTACAGTGTAATGCTCCAAATATTGTAAAACCTATACCTAAACCTGTTAACAGACTAGAAAGAATTTCTAAAGAAATTCCAGTTTTTTCAAAATCATTTATTGTACTATCTAATCTTTTAATGGTATCATTAAATTCAATTTCATTGTAGGTATTATAATTTGGCAAATTTAAACTCATATTATTATAAACATAATCCAAATATCTATAAAAAACATTATGTTTCATATCCGATAAAACAACATTTACATCATCACTGATTTTATCTGCATTGCCTGAAATCACACTTGCATCTCCAACCTTTTTCTTAATGATTTCTGTGTAATCTCCAACATTACGAATAGCATAAGATATATGTGATAAATCAACAGCATTATCCTGCATATATCTTAACATCATATTTAATGATCCACCATGAAACAAAATTTCACGACGAGCAGATTGATTACTTCTCTTAAAATTATCCAATTGATTTTCGAAGCTATTAATAATACTATTATCATGAGGACTAATATTCTTTGTACCATTAACAATATAATCCAAATATGTATTCTCACCAGTACTAAAACTTATCATATCCAAGAAACAACAAGCCTCAAAATCACTCATATTGCCTTTATCCTTTAGATAGCAGATAGTGGTAGCTGTAATGTTGGTTCCATTATTTTCAGACTCTAATCTCGTAGAATTATCCAATATTTCACGAGCCATAAATTCATAACAGCTATCAGAAACTGGTTCAGTTGCCATTATAGGCTCAGCAAAGAGGCTTGAAATGAATAATCCTATAAGAAAAAGACCCATTAACTTAAATCTCATAAAAACACTCCAAGTTAAAACTTCTATAAAAAAAATATCTATCAAAATTAATTAGCATAAAACATCTATTAATAAAATACTCATTAATAAAATTCATATTCTTGATTTAAACCAAAATATAAAATTAACAAGTTCTAATCTAAAAAATGAAATCTAATCTAAAACATAAACTAAGAAAATTCCAAATTAATTTTAAAATATGAAAAAATTAAAATATAAAAAATTATTTTTACTACATGACTTTATTTTATACCTTTATTTTATTAAAATCCTTATTTTTATTAAACTTCTATTTGTACTTTATAAATAAATAAAATTTATTATTTTTAAAAAATAATTGATAAAAATTAATTAAATTTAAATTAAATATCAATTAAGATTTTATTTAAAATTAAGATATTATTTAATTAAATACTTTCAAATAAAATAAAAAAAAATTCAATAAAATATATTATAGTCATTTTGGAAAAGTTTTTAAATTTTTTAAATCAGAGATTTAAAAGGTTAGAAAATTTTAATTTTCCTCAGTTCAAAATTTCTTATTTTGAATTTAGAAAATCTTTGGTTTCGAATGAAATGAGAAGCTTAGGAGACGAAGTCTCCGTTATTTTCTTAAATTTTCAATAGAATTATTATCTGTGATTTTTTTTATTTTTTAATTATTGAAAATTTATTTTCAATTTAGAAGAATTAATTCTTCGTTTTAACAAGTAAAATTAATTATTTTAAAAAAAATTAAATGATAATAACATATATTTTATGTAATAGAGAATTTCTTTTAACTTAATTTTTCCTGTTTATTTATTACTTAATTATTAATTCTTATTGTTTTGATTATTACTGGTTTGGTTGTTTTTATTGTATTTTCATCTTGTTGGCTTT
>JAITGU010000151.1 GCA_031280375.1 Candidatus Methanovirga procula
TTTTTGTGGAGTTTTTTCAATTTTTCATGGTTTCTTTAATTCAAAATTTTTTTATTTTGAATTTAGAAAATTTTTTATTTTCGTTTATATAAAAGATGAATTTTCATGAAAAACTCCACTCTTTTTTACAGTCTCTATCTAAAAGTACGAGTTTTAGTTTTATTTTTCCATCTTTTTTTCTTCAAATACATAACCACATTTATCACAAGTGATGGATTCTAATTCTGCATGTGCCTTATGTTCATCAATAAATTTTCTCTTCGCAGTTTTATCTGTAGTTCCGCACTTAGGACATTTTTCTAATAGTTGCTCGAGTTTCATAGTTAAAACCTGTTTTCATTCTAATCTATCGTCTTTATTTATTTCATAAATTTCATTAGGATTTAAAATAACAACTTCAATCTTTGGATTTAGCTGTTTAACAAAGTTAGAAAACATCATTGGATCTTGTTCTATTGGTGGGAATGTGTTGTAATGCATTGGAATAGCTATTTTCGGTGAAAACCAATTAATAGCTAATGCTGCTTCAAATGGACCCATAGTAAATCTTCCTCCAATAGGAACTAATACTATGTCTGGTTTATATATTTTTCCTATGACTTTCTCCATATCAGAAAATAGACCTGTATCTCCGCAATGTAAGACTTTAATTCCAGATTCAGATTCTATTAAATAGCTACAAGCAACACCACCAGGTATTATTTCTTCTGTAAAGTCAATATCTGCTGAGTGTTTAGCCTCAAGCATGGTAATTTTAACTTCATTAAGGAATATTGATCCTCCAATGTTCATCCCAATAGATTCTAAACCTTGTTTAGATAGAAATAATGATATTTCATGGGAAGCTATGCATTTTGCACCAGTTCTATTGACTATTTCCATAGCATCTCCAAAATGGTCTGAGTGACCATGAGTAATTAGAATATAATCCGCATCTATATCTTCAACAGGAATGTTAGTTGAGGGATTATTACTAATAAAAGGATCAATAATAATTTTAACATTGTTTTCAGTTATTATTTCAAATGCTGAGTGTCCTATCCATTTAATTTCCAAAAATATCACCACATAATTTATTTTATATTATTTTAGACAAATATTATATTTTTATAGTTTATTCACAAGTTTTCTGAAATTTTCCATAATAGATCAAAGGTATCTTTAACAGAACTTACCTCTTTTTCTTCAGTGAAAACAGCTCCAACAGCTATAGAGTTAAAAGGTTTCGAAACTAATAATGCATAATCATTATCAATGATAACATTAATCGAATCAACAGAATCAGCTGTTCTTATTGTTATATTTTTATTTTCTAAAAGAGAAGATACAATGAATGAATAATACACATCTTTAACATCAAACTTCTCTATTATTATATTTGCATTTAAATATTTTAAAGCAATTAAAATTTTATCTGATAACATTTTTAAATTTGGAATCTCAATAGCTATTTCTTTTTTCACTTCTTTAGATAACTTCTCTAATATCTCATTGAACTTTAAACTTTTACTTCCACACAAAATCTCTATTTCGTTAAGTTCAGTGATAAAATTTTCTTCATTGTTTGAATGGCTAAACTCATCTTCAATAATGTTATTTATGTTCTCTTTGTTTATTAAACCATTATTTTCAGTGTCTGACTCCGGATTGTCCTTAGGTTTATTAATCACACTATTTATTATTTCCTCAGTTGATGTATTGATGTTTAATAAATTTGTGTTTATATTAGTGTCTTTTGTAGTGAGATTATTTAAAGTATTTTCTAAGGAAGTATTATTTTGGGAAGTATCCTTTTGATTGGTGTCATTCTTAAGATCAAGATCATCATTATCTGATAACATTTTGTGTAACTTAATTAATTCCTTGTCTTCTTTTCTTTCAAGACCTAAGGTTTTAGATAATTGATTAATTGGAATAGTGGGCTTAATTTTACTTAATTTTCGTGTTTTAGAAGAGTTCACTTCTTTTTTTACAGGTCTTCTGGTTATATTTGATGGTCTTTCATAGTTAGGTGTAAAAACAAATGGATTTGGGTTTCGAGTCCCAGAGTCATATATTTGTGGCTTATTTTTAGGAGTCTTAAACATATATTGTTTTTCATTAAATTTTGGTTTATTAATAATTCCATTTTTATTTTTTGTCATTGAAAACTTAGGGTGTTTATCATCACATCCTTTAGATGAATTATTAGGTTTAAAAGAGCTTTTAGGATTAAAAAAAGTTTTAGGCTTAGATTGATTTTTAAGTTTGTTTGTGTTAATTCTACTTGTATTAAGTTTGTTTTGATCTTTAAATTTAAATTTCGCTTTTTCGTTAGTTTTTGTTATTTTATTTAAAATACTATTCTTTTCATAATTCTTGGATAACATATCTATTTTTTTTTGGCTGTTTTTCAGATTTTCCTGGAAACTTCTGTGTGAAACATAATCATTATATTTTTTATAAACTCCTAAATTCATAAATATTATATATGCTCCAACAACAATGACTACAAATCCAGTGAATGTGAAAATATCTTTAAAGTGTAAAATAATTGTTATATAAGTGAGGATTATACCTAATAAAAACAATATTATTCCTTTAGTCATTGACTCTTCTTTTAGCACAAAAACACCTTTAATTGAAAATTATTAATTATTTTATTTATCATCTTATTATCAACTTTGTTATTAAATTTCTCTTATTTTGTATCAAATTTACTATTATTTATCAATTTTTTCTTTTTAAAATTTAATTTAAACATTTTTATTTAATAATTAATATCATATTTTAATATAATTAGTTCCATATAGTTAGTAATATTTATTTTATTGTAAATTATTTAAATATTTAATTAAATATTATAATAATATAATCATTTTTTAAAATAATTTATTCACTATAACTCTCAGATAGTTTTATTTAATAATATGTAAATCAAGATTTTATTTAATATTTATATAAACAATAATATATTTAAATAATAAATACCACACATAATTTATTATAGTTGTAGATATTCAATATTTTGATTGATTATATTAATTGATCAGTATCGGAGGTTGAAAAAATTAGTAAAAGTAGAGGTATAAAACAGGATAAAAAAAAACTTCTAAAAATTGTTGAAGAATTAAAACAAGACTTCAATGAAGGAAAGATTTCCAAAGAGAAATATGAAAATTTATTGAATTCCTATGATAATAAATTAAAAAATATAAATGCCACTTTAAGATTAAGGAAAATGCAAGGATTAACTGATGATGACTTTCACGATGTTGATGATAAATCATCAAAATTAAATTCTAAGGACAAATATCATGCAGATGATCATATTGTTAAAAATGATCATAATCCACAAATTGTTAATAAGCCTAAAAACAATCATAAATATGTTATAATAGCTATTGTATTTCTCATAATCGCATTTTTGGCAGGTGCAACATCAGGATTTTTTAATTACTCTCATGCACCTGATCAAACTGGTTCTGAACCAGCTGTTAATAGTTCACAGATTAATGAAAATGCTTCTTCTTCAATCGTAAAAGACAGTGATAATGTTAATACTGTGAAAACATCGGAATATTATCATCTTACAAATTATGATGATGAAAGTAATGACAATTCTAATGATCACGATTCTGACTCTAATCCAAGTAGTTCTGAACCTCCAACTGGTCCTGATTCCAACAATAACTTACAACCAATATAATAAATAGTTAAATAAGAAATATTGACAATAATGATAAAAAAAATATATTCTACCAATAATTATAATCTTGGAGCTGTTTTATCTTCTGGATGTACTACAAATGATAATATAAAACATTGAATCAAATGGAATAGCTATAATTACCCTTTTGACTGGATTGTTGCTGATACACAATCTAATAAAACCATTGCTGCTGTGGGGAATCCTGAATTTATTGATAACACAACTGGTTTAGGTTTAGTAAGTGTTAATATTCAATATACAACAATTTTTAAATAAAAATTTTGGAGCTTAATATAATAAAAAAAATCAATAATTTAATCTTAAAATATAAATTAATCAGTCCCAATAAGTTTATTTTATTAAATTAATTTATAATAATATTATTTATAAAAAAACAATATATTTTAAATAATTAAAAATGAAAATTAATAATTTTAATCAAGTTAAAAAAAATCAACCATACTCTAATCAACTCTTTAAATTTTAATTGCATTTTTCATTTCTCTTACATACTCTTCAATGTATTTTTTTGAATTGTATCCATGTTTTTCAATGATTTTAACGATAGCACTACCAACAATGACACCATCAGCTATTTTAGCTATTTCTTTTGACTGTTCAGGAGTGTTTATTCCAAAACCTACAGCTACAGGGATATCAGTAACTTTTTTTATTTCATTGATGATTTCTTTTAAATCTGTTTTTATCTGGCTTCTAACACCAGTAACACCCATTGATGAGACGAGATATATAAATCCTGTAGCATCTCTGGCTATCATTTTAATTCTCTCTTTTGAGGTTGGAGCTATTAAAGAGATCATATCAACATCATATCTTTTTGCAAAGTCCGAAATCTCGCCTTTTTCTTCGTAAGGTAGATCAGGAATTATGATCCCATTGATCCCCACTTCATAACATCTTTTAAAGAATTTTTCATATCCATAGAAAAAAACAGGATTTAAGTAAGTAAGAAAAGATAAAGGAATTTTTGATTCTTTTCTGAGTTCTTTGACCAAATCAAAAATTTCATCAGTGTTTACTCCATTGGATAAAGCTCTCGTATTTGCATCCTGAATAACTGATCCTTCGGCTATTGGATCTGAAAAAGGGATACCAATTTCGATAATATCTGCTCCTGCTTTCTCCATCGCTAAAATATATTCAACTGTTTTTTCTTTTGAAGGATCTCCTGCTGTTAAAAATCCTATAAACACTTTTTCATTTCTGAAAACTTTTGTGATTTCACTCAATTAAAACTCTCCTTGTTGATCATGATTATATTTTTAGTTGTTGTAGCTATTTTTAGCTATTTTATAATTTTTTATTGATTCAACATCTTTATCTCCTCTTCCAGAGAGACAGACTACAATAATATCATTTTTTTTCATTTTTTCAGCCATTTTTATGGTGTGGGCTATTGCATGAGCACTTTCAATTGCACAGATAATACCTTCTTGTTTAGCTAAATATTCAAATGCATACACTGCTTCATCATCAGTAATTGGAACATATTCTGCTCTTTTAGTGTCGTTGAGATGAGCATGTTCGGGTCCGATTCCAGGATAATCCAAACCAGCGGAAATTGAGTAAACTGGTGCAATTTGCCCATAATTTCCTTGACAAAAGTAAGATTTCATCCCATGGAATATTCCAACTTCGCCTTTTGTAATGGAAGCTGCATGATACTTGCTATCAACTCCAACTCCTCCAGCTTCACATCCAATTAATTCAACTTCTTTTTCATTTATAAAATGGTAGAAAGAACCAATTGCATTACTTCCACCACCGACACATGCAACAACAGCTGAAGGGAGTTTTGATTCAAGTTTAAAAAGTTGTTCTTTTATTTCTTGACTGATGACACTTTGAAAATCACGAACAATCATTGGAAAAGGATGAGGACCCATCACAGAACCTAAAACATAGTGGGTGTCATGGACTCTTTTTGACCATTCCCTCATGGTTTCATTAACCGCATCCTTCAAAGTTTTTGTTCCACTGTTTACAGGGTTTACTTTAGCTTTCAATAGTTCCATGCGATAAACATTAAGGGCTTGGCGTTTAATATCTTCTTCCCCCATAAAAATTTCACATTCCATGTTTAAAAAGGTTGCCGCAGTGGCTGTAGCTACACCATGCTGACCAGCACCTGTTTCAGCGATTACTCTTGTTTTACCCATTTTTTTAGCTAAGAGTACTTGACCAAGAACATTATTAATTTTATGAGATCCAGTATGGTTAAGATCCTCTCGTTTCAGATATATTTTAGCTCCTTTTAAATCTTTAGTCATATTTTCAGCGAAATACAGTAAAGATGGTCGACCAGCATACTTATTTAATAATGTTTGAAGCTCTTTTTTGAATTTGGGATCATTTTTGTAAAAATTATACTGATTTTCCAGTTTTAAAAGCTCGTTCATAAGTATTTCAGGGATATATTGTCCACCATAGATTCCATATCTACCATTGTTCATACTCTTGTCCTCACCTCTATTCATATTCACAGCATTCTTGGTTTTTATTTCATTCAGGTTCTTCATGATTTCAGCTATTTTTTTAGAACTTTTAAAGCCGTTTTCTTCAATCGATGAACTTAGATCTACAGCAAAAGGTTTGAACTTGTAAGCTTCCTCGATGTTTTCACTATTAATTCCTCCAGCTAGGAAGAATGGTTTTTTGATTTTTCCTATTAGTTTCCAATTAAATGTTTCACCAGTTCCCTTTCCATTATCCAACAAAAGATAATCAGCAGAAGAGTTTTCCCATTTTTTAACATTGATTTCATTTACATTGGTGTCTTGATTTATTTCATTATTTTTAATTTCAATCGCTTTAATGATTTTAATATCATCACTAACCTTCTTTAATTCGCTTATAAAATCTTCATCTTCATCACCGTGCAACTGCACTATATCAATAACATTATCTTCAATAAGACTTGCTATATCTTCAATATTTGAGTCCACAAAAACTCCAACAGCTAAAATATCTTTATCAAGTTTATTTCTAAGTATTTTCGCTTGTTTAAAGTTAATTTGCCTCTTACTTTCTGCAAAAACAAATCCCACATAGTCTGGCTTATATTTATTGACGATTTCAATATCTTCAACTCTTCTTAATCCACAAATTTTGATTTTAAGATTTTTTTTCATCGTTTCCCCCAATGTTAATATTAGAAAACATGAAACAATGTTCTTTCATAAAGATTTACAATTCTCTTTTTTAAAACAATACCCAATTTTTTTTTACAAAAATTATATTGAATAAACTATATTTATATTTCTGATTTAAAATATTTATTATATTATAGGATGGCTTTGTACAATCATTTTTATTTAATTATTAATTTAAGTTAAATTAGATAATGTTTAATATAAATATAGAGTCTGTCTAACAATTATTTCATATAAAAAAATAAGGCTGTATATTTCTTTAAATTAAAAATAGAGCAACTAATTTTTTAAAAACTTGAGTTGTTAGACATCATCTTATAGATTTAAGAAATATAAGGCAGGATAAATCAAAAGAACTAATAAAAGAAAAGCTACCTAAAAGTAAAAAATTAGTTTTGTTTAATTTTTTGTCAAAATACTAAACATATTTTCTTAAGTTGATGGCATTGCCTACAACATTTATTGTTGAAAAAAACCATTCTCCCTGATCTTCATTCCATTTTGTCCTTATTTTCATACAATTGAAAAGTTTTTATCTGATTTTTAGATTTTTCAGTTTCCATATTTTTCTACTCCATTAAAATTCTAATTCTTATTTTATCGGTTGTTACATATAAACTTTCACCTATCGAATTCAATTGCAAGTGAAAAATAATGCTTTGATTGTGAAAATAAGAAAGAATAATTATTTAAATGATTAGAATAGAGAAAAAAGTACTATTGCAAGTGTAAAAATTCTTTAAAATAAAAAAATTAGATTATATTATTTAATTATAAAAAAATAGATTAAAAAAAAAATATTGGATTTGTGCTGTATCTAACTCAGCGTCCATTATAGGAGCATCAACATAGTTAACAGCAGAAGTATTAATATGCTGCCGTAATATTTTCTTTATTTCTAAAATACTTATCAAATGTAAGTATCTCATCAATTCCTAATCCATAATTGCCATATACAAACAGTCAAAGAATGATAAATCCTTATCATTATGTTTAAGTCGTTTTTCAAGTGTTTTGTCATAAAAATACTTATCTTCCATTATATCAAAATTATTAAACATTTGATCATATGTTTTTTTAATTAATTCATCACTGGCTTTGATTCTGATGTTTAAAACCGTTGTAACCTCTGTAACTATTAATCTAAATATTATTTTCTCTTCATTAGTTGATTCAAATAGTCTTTGGCTCTTTCGTGGAATATATGATCATTTACTACCAATGCTATTATGAAATTTGCATCTAAAAATATCATGTTAATTTCTCTTTCTAACTTCTTTTACTGCTTCTACTGGGTTAAAGTTTTTGTTTGGTGCTGGAATAATCCCAATTAATTTATTAAATCCTTTTTTATCAGGTTTTCTCTTTTTATTAGCTATTAAAAAATCAGGTATTCTTTGTACCTTTTTTTCCTTTTCTATGGCTTTTTTTAGTAATTCATTTATTATCTTTGTTTGTGTGGTTTCTTTGTTTAATGTCGTTATTTTAATAGTTTACATTATATTTTTATCTAAATTTAGTGTTGTTCTCACCGTGGCTGTCATTTCACTGATCACCTTTTAATTTTTTTTTATTAAATATTTAATATTAAAAAATGTATGCTTTTATGAAACATAAGCATATGAGAGTATTATATTTATTTTATTATAATATTTAATTATAGTGTTTGCTGAATTCATTCATAGCTCCTGAATGTGTTTTAGGAGCGATATTAATCTTTGAAAGTAATAATTTAGCTGCATAAAACATAGCATAATATGATTCACTAACACAGAGGTTATATCTTTCATTTTCCAATGCTATTTTTGTATTAATTAGCCGTTCTT
>JAITGU010000178.1 GCA_031280375.1 Candidatus Methanovirga procula
TTATATAAATGAAAATAATTGTAAAATAAGTTGGAATTTCACTAAAGGAGATGCTGACGAAAAATTATCAAAACATTATACATGAAGAATTTATGCAGAAAAATACTCATGTCATAACAATATGTACTTTGTGGTGTGAAAAGTATATATGTTAGACAATCTAATTAGAAACATGGTTTTTAAACAGATAATAATTGCAAAAGAAATGATAAAAAATAACTTTATTAGAAATGTAAACAATGGTAATTATCATAGTATGGACTTCATATATAAAAACTTGTATAATAATCCAAAATACTTAAATTCTAAAAGAATAACACACTATGGAAAATCTGCATTTTCTCAAAATGGAGAAGACGGATTAATAAAAGAAATATTTAATAGAATAGACACTACAAATAAATATTTTGTGGAATTTGGTGTTGAAAATGGATTAGAATGTAACACAACATTTTTACTTTTAAATGGCTGGAAGGGATTGTGGATTGAAGCAGATAAAAAAAGTTGTTCTGAAATTCAAGAAAACTTTAATGATGAATTTGAAATTCCAAAATCTCCTGACTTACTATCTATTGATATAGATTCTACTGATTATTGGGTTCGAAAAGCTATTAAAAAATATACTCCACGAGTTTTAATAATGGAATATAATGATACATATTTTCCTCCAACGGTATGGATACAGAAGAAAGATAAGGCTACCGGGAAAGAAGGAATAAATTATGGTGCGAGTTTACAAGCCTTGCATGATTTAAATAAAAATATGGGATATACATTAATTGGCTGTGATTTTAATGGCGTTAATGCATTTTTTATAAGAAATGATTGTTACAGCGAAGAATTATTTGAAAAAAATACAAGTGCCGAATATCACTATGAAAATCAAAAACAACTATCCTTTTATTATTCTCATAAAAGAACATCTTTTGATTTAGGTCAAAAAGATATATAATATATAAAATCGTATAGTTATATACATCAAAATTCGATTTCGACTAACAGTCCATCAGCATTCCTTAATTTTACACACCATTTAAACTTGTGAAATTAAGTATTTTGAGCTTAAGAATATAAAGCCTGCCAATTTTTAAATTGATTAAAATTCTTAAATTTCAATTTAATCATATAAAATATATTATTTTTTTTACAAATAATCTTATTAAACTCAATTTAATAAAATAAACTTATTATTTATCAATAATATAAGGGATAAAATGGGTGGAGAGAGAAATAGTAATTCCAAATTAACTGTCATTATACCAACTTTCAATGCTGAAAAATATATTGAAAGAACAGTTGACTCCGTTATTAATCAAACAATTGGTTTTGAGAACATTGAACTCATAATTGTAGATGATAACTCTACAGACAATACAAAACAAATTTTAAAAACTTTCAAGCTCAATATGAAAAATGTCAAACCCATATTTTTAAAAGAAAATAGTGGAACACCATCAAAACCAAGGAACATTGGTATTAAAAACTCAACTACAGATTATATAATGTTCCTTGATCAAGACGATGAATACACTCCAGAAATGTGTGTGAAATTGTACTCTACAATTACTAAAGATGATGTAGATCTCGTAATGTGTAGATACAGCATAATAAGCAAAGATAATACAAATATACATAATAATCCACTGTTTAAACGAGTTGAAAATGTGTCTATTGTAAAACCACAGTTATTACCTCTTCTCTATCGTGCATTTCCACAAGTTTGGATCAATATCTATAAAAAATCAATGATAATAAACAATTATATACAATTTCCAGATTACTTATTAGCAGAGGATTTTTATTTTAATTTGCAATACTACTGCAAAATTAGAAAAGTTAAGATTTTATCAGGCTTTGTTGGTTATAACTACTATTTACATGATAATAATACTTCGAACTCTTTCTCTTATGTAGATAGTGAAAAAAATCAGGAAAGTTTTAAAAAGCTTTATGAAACATATAAGCTTATGTTAAATTTTATTGACAATCAGGACAAGGATTTATATCCAATTAAAACCAGTCTTATTGCAAGTTTAACTATGTATTTTTTAACAAATAACATTAGTAATAAATGTGTGGATAAATATTTAGATGAAATTAATCCTCATTTAAAAGAATATAAACTCTTTACAAGAATTCCATATTCTAATATTTGTTTTAATGTTGGTTTAAATATTATAATAAAAACTCCCCATTTAATAAAAAAAATAATTATCAGAACTCTGAAGAAAATTTTGTGGATTCTTAAAATTCGTTTCTAAATATTTAATCTTAAATTTAATGATGTTGTTTTATTTTAATAAGAATTTAAGCATTAAATTTATATAATACATCTTATTTTCCATCAAAAGAAATTTCAATGAAGATATTTTATTATAATCCTTTGAAAAATTTCTCTGTTGCATTTTTTACAATTGTTTCTCCTGAAACATCAATATCATTCCAAGATATTTTCTCATATTCCTTTTTAATATAATCTTCATTATCAATTAACCTTTGTATTATTTTTGAAAGATATGTTTCATCTTCCTGAGGAATAAATTCACCATACCCCATATTAATAATATCTGTAGCCCCACCAACGTCTGTAGATATAATATAATTCCTAAACTTCAAGGCTTCCACTAAAACAATGCCAAAACTTTCCCATCGTGAAGGTAATAAAAAAACTTTTGATTTATTATATATTTCATATAATTCTTTTTTATTATAAATTGGTCCTGTAAAAATAACTTTATTTTTAAGCTTTGTATTGTTAATATAAAAATCATTAATATATTCATTAAAATCAATTTTATTTTTTTCAACTGGTCCCACACATATTAATTTCCATTTCTTAAAATCCACTTTTGAAGCTGCTTTTAAAATCATTTCAGTATTTTTTTCTCTGCTTCCAAGCCTTCCAACAGTTAAAATAATGTTTTCCTTTTGTGTAATATCTTTTATTTTAATACCACTCTTTTCAAATTCCTTTTCATCAAAAAAATCCATCATCCACTGTATTTTATCTTCAAATTCCTTTTTAACTACTTGTTTCATCAGTCTACAACCTAATTTACTTTCAATTGTGAACAAATTTGTTAATTTTACAAATCTTTTCACTAATCTCTTTTTAATACCTTGCGATCTTAAAAGATGATATTCTATGCTTTGTGGACCCATATCAGCTTTAACATACAAAAATCCTTTAGGATTTAGGATTTTATGAATAGTACTAAAAATCATAGTTAACGGGTAAATATTAAACAGACATAAAATATCTATTTTTCTTGCATTTATTATAAGATAAATTAGAAATAAAAAATTTTTAATAAAATTTATATGTGTGATTCCCAGGATATTCTTTCCTAAAGGCTTTAATTTAATACCCCTGTATGTCGTGGAAAAATTTTTATTAGTAATAGTTTGTGAATAAACAATAATAATGTCAAAACCATACAATTTATTAATGTTATAGGGAACTAAAAACACATCTTTTCCTAAATGTTCTTTTTCGAAATTATCATAATATAAAACAAATCTTTTTCTTTTTTTAGACATTATATCACTAAATCTTCAACTATATTATCAAGATGTCAATGTCATGATTTATATTTTATGTTAGGTTTATATTTTTTCGAGTATTTTTAAATTTAAAGTCGTTGAACAGTTAAAATCAGAAATTTCAACTCAATTTATTAACTAACACTTATTAACTAACACTTATTCAATTCAAGATTCATATATTCATTAAGACTATCTTTAAAAGATCTTAAAGGAGTAAAACCTTCATTCATCCATTTTTCATTATTCAGAACAGAGTACTTCGGTCTTTTAGCTATTGTGGGATATTGGAATGTTAATACAGGATTCAAATTAACATCAACATTAGCTATTTCAAATATTAATTTTGCAAAGTCAAACCAACTACATTCACCACTATTTGTAACATTATACAAACCATATTTCTCAGAAGTTATTAACTCCCTAAAAGCTATTGCCAAATCTTTTGTAAATGTTGGGCAGCCAAATTGGTCATTAACAACATTGATTTCATTGCTACTTTCAGCTAACTTTAACATAGTCTTAACAAAGTTTCCCCCATTTATTCCATACAACCATTGTGTCCTTACAATAAAATATTTGCTCATATTTTCTTGGATGAATTTCTCACCTTGAAGTTTGGTTTCACCATAATAATTAATAGGATCTGTTTCATCCTCTTCTGTGTACGGATTGTTTTTATCTCCATTAAAAACATAGTCTGTGCTTATATGTATTAATTTAATGTTATGCTCTTTTGATGCAATTGCTAAGTTTTTAGATCCTACGGCATTAACATTATATGCAATTTTCTTGTTGGTTTGACTACCATCAACATCAGTGTATGCTGCAGCATTAATTATAACATCGATTTTATGTTGTTTAATTAACTCCTCAACATTATTAAAATTTGTAATATTTACTTGTTTTTTATCTGTAAGAATCAGTTCATAATCCTTGCTTAGAGTTTTCACTAAATCATAGCCTAACATTCCTTTATAACCAGTTATCCATATTTTCAATTGAAAACACCCTTTCAAATATTGTTTATCCATAAGTTTGTTTGTAATATCTTAAGTATTCGCCAGTAGTTACACTATTCAACCATTCTTGATTATTCAAATACCATTGAATAGTTTCCCTAATACCTTCCTCAAACTCATATTTGGTTTTCCAGCCTAATTCTCTTTGTATTTTATGAGAATCAATAGCATACCGTCTATCATGACCTAATCTATCCTTAACAAAAGATATTAAAGAGTCATCCTTGTTTAAGTAATTAAGAATCAACTTCACAATATCTATATTCATTTTTTCATTATTTCCACCAATATTATATATTTCTCCATTTTCTCCTTTATGTAGTACAAGGTCAATTGCACTACAGTGATCATGTACATGTAACCAATCCCTTATGTTTTTGCCATCACCATAAACCAGTAAAGGTTTGTTGTTAAGAGCATTGTTTATCATCAAAGGTATTAACTTTTCTGGGAATTGATATGGACCATAATTATTAGAACATCTTGTAATGTTCATAGGTAAATCAAATGTTTTATTATAGGCTCTAACTATCAAATCAGCAGCAGCTTTACTTGCAGAATAAGGACTATTAGGTGTAAGTGGAGTGGTTTCTCTAAATTGACCTTCAGTAGCTAAGCTACCGTAAACTTCGTCTGTAGATATTTGTACAAACTTTTCTATTTCGTTTTTTTTTCCAGCTTCAAGTAAATTGTGTGTGCCTAAAACATTGGATTCTAAAAAAATAGATGGATTTTCAATACTACGATCTACATGTGATTCAGCAGCGAAATTTATGATAAAATCTACATTTTTAGTTATTTCCATAACCAAATCATTATTTCCTATATTTCCTTTTATAAAATCATAGTTCGGATTATTTTCAACATCTTTAAGATTTTCCAAGTTTCCACTGTATGTTAAGCAGTCGAGATTAATTAGCTCATAATTAGGATACTTATCCAACATATATCTAATAAAATTAGAACCAATGAATCCTGCTCCTCCAGTGATTAAAATCCTCATTCAAACCTACCTATCAAACAATCATATATAATAACAACAAGATAAAGATAACGACAACAAAATAATAATAAAATAATAATAACAATAATAAATTATGTTTTTCCTAACTTTAATAAGTATTGACCATAATCAGTTTTATTTAGTGATTTACCAATTTCCATAAGTTGTTCCTTAGAAATATAACCTTTATTATATGCTATCTCTTCCAAACAAGCAATATACAATCCTTGTCTTTTCTGAACAGTTTCAATGAAATTACTTGCCTCCAAAAGCCCATTATGAGTGCCAGTATCCAGCCAAGCCATTCCTCTACCAAGTAATTTCACCTTAAGTTTATTTCTATTAAGATACTCTTTATTTACAGAAGTTATCTCAAGTTCGCCCCGATTAGATGGTTTAACATTTTTAGCTATTTCAACAACATCATTATCATAAAAATACAAACCTGGAACCACAAAATTAGATTTAGGATTAGCAGGTTTCTCTTCAATAGAAATAACATTATTATCTTCATCAAATTCAACCACACCAAAATTTTCTGGCTTTTGAGTATAATAACCAAAAACAATGGCTCCATCCACAATTTCACTTGACCGTTTTAAAATTTCAGTTAAGCGATGCCCATAAAAAACATTATCTCCAAGCACTAAAGCAACAGTATCATTACCAATGAAATCTTCACCAACAATAAAAGCCTCAGCCAAACCATTCGGCTTCTTTTGAACCGCATAATCAAATGAAATTCCTAAATCATTACCATCACCTAACAGTTTCTCATACTGCGGCAAATCATCAGGAGTAGAAATTATAAGTATTTCTTTAACTCCAGCCAGCATTAAAACCGAAATAGGATAATAAATCATTGGTTTATCATACAATGGTAACAACTGCTTAGAAACAGCCTTAGTAACAGGATACAAACGAGTTCCTAAACCACCTGCCAAAACAATTCCTTTCATAAAATCTTCTCCAAAAATATTTAAACTACAAAAAATTATCAAAATATCCTTGACTTCGCTGCCGTCAAGTTAAGAATCTTCTCATCGTTATCTAAACAGCTTGTTGCACAATTCAGTTTAAATGAACAAAATTTGTTTTAGTTATTATGGTTATGTTTATAAATTATTAATTTAATTATATTTTATAAAATATCTTTAAATTAAATTTAAATAATGTATATTAATTATTAAAGTTTTATAATTTTATAAGATTTTCAAAAATGACCATAATAAAAGATTATTAAAAATTTTAGAGATAGCAAATTTATATTTTATATATTAATATTATTAATTCAGCTTAAATAATAACTGAACAAAAATAATTATTCATAATCACATTAGAATAAATAGAATTTTATAAAAATTATGACTATGTAAAAAATTAATTACAAATTCAAAACTTCTTTTAAATAAAATTCATGTAATCTCGTATCTTCAGTTAATTCAGGATGAAACGACAAAGCAATATTTTTATCTTGCCTTACAGCTATTATCTTATCATCAATTTCAGACAATATTTCCACATCATCGATTTGTGAAGGAGCATTTTCATTACAAATCCTTTTAACAGATGGTGCTCTAATAAAAACACCGTGAAAGCTATTTCCCAATATCTCAATTTCTCTTTCAAAAGAGTTTTTTTGAGAACCAAATGAATTTCTCTCAACTTCCATAGGAATTATATTAAATATATCTTGGTCGTGATCAGTTTTTTTACTCATTAAAACCATTCCAGCACAAGTACCAAACACTGGAATTTTATTCTGTTTTATAATTTTGTCAATACCTCTTTTTCTAATGAGTTTACCTATTACAGTACTTTCTCCACCAGAAATGATTATTCCATCACATTTATCCACTTCATCACTATATCTAACAACATCAACTTGACAATCAATATCCATTTTATTAATTGCTTTTTGTGTCATATCAAGATGTTCACTTACAGCACCTTGTAGATTTAAAATTCCTATTATTTTGCTCATTAACAATACTATCCTAATACAATTAACTCTTTATAATGTTTCTAATAAAACTATTTTATATATTTATTGTAATAAATTAATTATGTATATTTTTCATGACTTTAAATAAATTGCAAATTTTTTATATGGGTTTGTTTAATTTTTTATTAAAATATTTGCCAAGATTTTTTAAGTTGATGACATTGAATCAAACAATATTTATATAGCATTTTGCAACTAATATTGAGAATTTCTATTAACCTCAGGAAATTCTCTATGATACACTATAATTTTATTATCTTATAAATGTTTCGATTTTATTCTCATCTTATAGCCTATCTAATACATCCTCTAAAATTA
>JAITGU010000184.1 GCA_031280375.1 Candidatus Methanovirga procula
ATTATATTAACTTAGTCAATTTACTTTTTTTAACATGCCTGTTAACTTTTTTTTTGGATTTTATTTGACATAATATCAATTTAATATTCTCACTTTTATACTTTTCGTTTTAAACTATAATATAAATAATTAGAATATAATAAATTTAATCAATACATCGATAATTTAATTTTATAACAAATAATGGCATGAACTATAAAAACAATAGGGTTGTTAAAAACTTCATTGAAACCAAAAAATAATAAGCATAAAAAACAATCATTTAAATATCAAACTATATATAGCCCACCATTAATAGATATTGTGTCCACCTCATCACCAATAGAATAATTCTCAATATCTTGACTTATAGGAAAATCAACCACCTCATAAGTTTTTGGATCTAGAATCTGAAGAATTGTGGGAGACTTAGACATGACACTGGATTTCTCAACATCAAAACTACTTTTTAAAGTCTTAATACCATCTAACTTATTCCAAAATATATTAATAACAGAATTATCATTCAACTCCAATACAGATACTTTTTTTCTATCAAAATTTAATATCTTAGCTATTTTATCCTCAAATTCAATGAAATCTCCAACAAAAAAACTTGGCAAACGAATAGCTATCCAAACACGGAATATATTCTTACCAGTATCCCTGTTCTTAGTAACCAATCTTTCAGACTCAGTGATAACACCACCAAAATTTTCTTGAATAGCCGAAGATAATTTTCTTGCAGACTTAAGAGAACCAATATAGTAATCCACTCCCTCTTTAATCTCAACTCTCTGAGAAACATAAGCCAATTTATCCTTTATATACAGCTTATCCAAATACTTATCGATGAAAACATCGATCTCATCTTTTTTTTTATCGTCGATTTTTTTCATCTGAGACCTTAATTGAATCACAGCTTCATAATAATTAGAATTTCTCTTACTGCAAGTTGGACAAACACCCTTATTCAAACGAACATTAATATCATGTGTTTCATAAACTTCAACTCCACATACAATATCTGTAGCCTCGACAACTGATTCAGCTATTGTTCCCCTTATTTGAATAATATTCATATCAATAACAGGATTTTTAGATGAAGGATTAACTATAATAGACTCCTCAATAGCTCTGTAAATAATTTCTTCCTGAATTAAATTAGCATCAACCCATTTACCATCAAAAAATTTAGCATTACAGTGAGCACAAATCTTCACAGAGATATTAGATGGAACAGTTAATATATGATACTGTTTCGGGTAACAATTCTTACATAAACCATCCATCAATACTTCGGACTTTCCACACAGATAACAGAACATAATTTCCACATTAATTAATTTAAATAAATATAACCTTAAAATTTAAACTATGTTTTATATTTTTCAAATTTACAGTCAATTACTTTATCACTGACGGCTATTTATAAAAAATTTATTTGATAATCGTTAACAAAAGGTTCATAATATCTATTATCATGGGTTTGACTCAAACCTAAATTTAACAACTTTTCTAATGATTTTTCGTCTTCAAATTTTAACTCAACAACAATCACAGTATCTTCAATCACCAATATTGCATCCATTCGTCATTTAGCAATATTGTACTCCCCAATAGGCTTAAAACCAGCACCAAACAACCAACTTAAATAGCGGACTGATAATAACTATGAGAATGAAGATGAATAAGATTAAGAATCTTACTTATCATGGATTTAAGTTCCAACCTCATATTCTCCTCATCAGCAACTATAAGATACTCCTTCAACTTATTGTTAATGTACTTGATTTGTGACCTGCTTATCTTTGTAAGCTCAGAGAGTAAATTTAGATAAAATGATTCTTCAACTTCATGATTAGGAAAATCAAGAGAATATCTAACAGAACCAAACTTCTTTTCAGTATCCTTAACTGTTAGATAGCCAGTTTGAAACAATAATGGAGTCATATCATCAGATAAAGAATTAAAATCCATTAAAGAAATCCTATCCATTCCAACTTTATTAAATAACTTATTAAAATCACTTTTTTCCAAAAATAGCCTCTTAATCGTTTTCATCAAGGCTGCTGTCATACCAATAATTCTCAAAACTTCTCTCCCTAAATAACTTCAATGTTGAATAAGGATTAATCCAAAATTCCTTATCTGAAAGTTCAATTTCTTCTAATCTCAAATCAGGTAATTGTTCATAAACATCTTTTATGTAATTAATTGAACTTTCAATAGCTTGTTTTGTATCTATCATATTATCATAGAAATATATTTATCATTAATTAATTATAAATATTTTCATTTAAAGTCGTTGTTTATATTTATTTCTTTAAAAAATGTATAACTTATTTTTTTTTAAAAATATTATTTAAATACATGTTATTATATCGATTTTAGTATTATGTCTTTTCGTGCATAAAATTAATTTTAAATAGTACACTTATTTTCAAATAAAATTTTCTCAATATTATCTCTAAAAATATTATAATTAAAAATATAGTCAATTTTATTCAATGCAGGTTTTAAAGCCGTGAACATCTTTTTCCACCCTAAACCATCAGTAATCCAAATAAATATCATGCCAGAATTAGAAATATTATCCTGTAAATCCATGTATGCATGTGCAACCTCAATAGGTTTACTCCCAGCACCATTATAAAAGTTACATTCAAAAACAAATTTAGGAATATTATTTTTATAGACAACATAATCAAATCGCTTATTTCTTCTAAGTTTAATATCTTTATCCTCAGCAACTAATCTATATTCTTCCTTATCTTTAATAGTTTCATTCAATATATTTCCTACAAGTTTTTCAAATATATGTCCACTTCTATTTTTACGAGCATTTGTATCTAATCCTACCTCAGTTCCAGTTAAATAAGAGTACAAATCATTAATTCCACTGAAAAGATTTAATAAACCTGTTTTTTTAGAAAATTTTATTATCTCATCCATTTTAAAGTATCTTTTAGAAAAGTCTATATTTTTAAAAGTTTTATCATCAGCATCCAAAATACCTATCTTTTTGTCTATGATTGCTAAAATCATTGGTAAAACACCAAAAAGGATTCATTAAAACCCACAGCTGTTAATGTCTATGATTGCTAAAATCATTGGTAAAACAGGAACACATTCTGGATATTTTTTTAATATCTCGATGAATTTTTCATTAATACTTGTTGAAGATATTTTAGTAAGACTATTTAAAATATTAATCTCTATTAAATGATTTTCAAGCTTAGAAAAAACTTTATCCCAATCAACAAAAAAATCATAGGTTCTATTAGTTTCTAAAAGACTATCTAAAAAATGTTGGCTATAATTTTCCAATGATTTGTAACCTAACTTTGAATAGTTTGACATTTTTTTATACTCTATAGTTTTAATATTAATAATTTTTAATCAATAATTCATTAATAGCTCCTCTTTTTTTAGGATCAGAGTTAATGAACCTTTTTGCTTGAACTCTTTGAATATGATATTTTGAGTATAAATCATCGAAAAAATTATCCTCCACATTCTCATTTTTAGGATCAGAATTACTTAGAATAGCTTTTGCACCTTTTTTTGTTATTCTATCAAAATATTCTGCTAATTCAATCTGTTGAATATCTGTAAACTCGTTTTCAGAGTAACTTGTAAAATTTGAAGTTTTATTCAATGGTTTATATGGAGGATCAAGATACACAAGTGAGTTCTCAGTTATGTATTTTTCAGATGTTTTAAAATCGCTGTTAAAGATTTTAGCTATTTTTAAAGCCTTAGAAACATTTTTAATGTTCTTTTTATCTAAAATTTTAGGGTTTTTATACTTTCCCATTGGAACATTGAATTCTCCTTTCTTATTTAATCTAAAAAGCCCGTTAAAACAGATTTTATTCAAAAAAATTGTTTGTGATGCTCTTTCAACATGAGTTATATCATATTTTTCAAAATTGAAGCCATCTAAATCTTCATTGAATTTTTTTCTAATATTTAAAAAATATTCTTTCCTTCTGTCTTGATCTTTTTTTAAAAATTTATCCGAATGTTCATTTAAAACATCGATCAATGCATTAGAATCCTTTTTTATAACCTTATAAACCAATATTAACTCTTTGTTAATATCGAAAAGAAGTGCTTTTTTAACTGTATAATTACTTACCAGATGAAAAAATATTGCTCCTCCTCCAATAAACGGTTCAAAATAACATTCTATTTTTTTATTATTTTTAATATTTTGGGGTAATATTCTTTCAATTTCATTGATAAGTTGAGTTTTACCACCAACCCACTTTAAAAAAGGTTTAACCTCAATTATTTCATTAACATCTAAGTCATATTGTGACATAGTTATTTCCTTTATGATTTTAGATTAATATTCTTATGTATTAAATGTTTAGAATTTAATCATTCCTAACTTATTGATAATTATGCATATATATTAAATTTATATAATATATCCAATTCTAATATCTATTCAATAAATTCTAGGCTATCTATTAAATTTTGATGATTTTACAAAATCTCTTGAAAATATCATAGAATCTTTAATGTAAATTGTGTCTTTTCATATTGGGTCGTGAATTTTGAAACCTCCATATTTTTTTGACAATTTCTTTAAAATGAAACTTAATCATATGCCATGTTTATATTTTACTTAAATAAAAACTTAATATTAATTTTCTTAAAAGTAATATTTATATATGTCATATTTGAGAGTATTAATTGAAAAATATATATAGTAAATTGTATATTTCTTTTTGGATATTTAATTATTTTTAAATGAACTTTTGGAATTTAATAATACTAAAAAAAAATTTAGTAATTAATCTTAAAATATAAATTAAACATTAACAATAGGTTTATTTTATTAAATTAATTTTTATAAGATTATTTATATAAAAAAAAAATAATGTAATTTAAATAATTAAAATGAAATTTAAAAATTTTAATCAAGTTAAAAAAAATTAATAGAAATTCCATTTTTTAGTTAAGTTCAAACTATGACTGGAGGTACTTAATGCCTGAAAATGTGAAAAATAATGACCATAATAGTAATAATAATGAGAATATTACTAACGATGATAATGATAAATATTTAAAAGATATTACTAATAATATTTTAAGAGATGAAACTTTTAAAGCCATTTTTAGGAAAAAAACTCAAAAAAATTATTAAAAAGATTAGTTAAAAGATTATTATCATTAAAAATCGAAATCAAATAAATATTAAATAGTGAAATAGCAAGAGAAAACGAATTTAGTAAAACCATACTATTAGATTTGGTATTTTTAACTAAAGATAAGAAAGTAATAACCTTCGAAATCCAAAATAAAGAAATAGAAGACATAAAAGAAAGAATAAAATTTTACACAGACAGAATAAGTGCCATACCTTAAAAAAGGAGAAAATTACAGAGACATCAAAAAAATAATCTCGATTTCCTTACTGAACCATAAATTCTATAAAGATGAAAAAAAAATTTATAAGCATCACTATAAAATAACTAACCAAAGAAACTCAAAAATATTCAATAATGACTTATTAGACATTTACATTTTTGAAAAAGCAGATAAGAGATTTTATGATATAAATGATCCATTAGATTCCTTTTTAATGTATCTATATGGATTGTTAGATGAAAAAGAACTTAAAGAATTAGTGGAAAAAGATGAATTTATAAGAGATGTAGAGGAGGAAAGACTAATGTTTTCAGAATCTGAAAAAGAAGAAATTTTAAAAATATCAATAGACATGGCAGAAAGAGACCAACTATCAATACTCAGCACAGCAAAAAGAAAAGCCGAAGAAGAAGGAAGAAAAAAAGGAATTGAAAAAGGAATTGAAAAAGGAATTAAGAAAGGTATTGAAAGAGGTAAAGAGGAAGCTATGTTTGATTTTGCAAAAAAACTTAAATCTGCTGGTGAAACTCTTCAAAGAATAAACAAGCTAACAGGAGTTCCAATAGAAAAAATAAAAAATATCTAACCCCTTCTTCTTAAACTCCACACAAGACAGCTAAATATATTATATTAATATCTATTATCAAATATACGAGTAGATTTCTTTTCATTGCGAGGTAAATCTTTAAATCCTACTGAAATTACTTTTGGAGTGAAACCTATTCTGTCTTTGAATCTATTTACTATTTCTCTTTCAAGTTTTTTAATATCTTCTTCATCTTCAAGTTCTGTTTCGAAAAATAGTGTTAATATATCTCTACCGTTTAAATGGTCTATTATGATTTGGTATTCACTACTTGCTCCTTCTACTTCAGATAATATCTGATCCACACTACTTGGATAAAGTATGGTTCCCTTTATTTTTATCATATCATCTGATCTACCAATGAGAGTATCAATTCGAGGATATGCAAGTCCACAAGGACAATCGTCTTCGATTTCCCTTGTTAAATCATGGGTACGGTATCTTATAAGTGGAGCACCTTCTTTTTCTAATGTTGTGACTACAAGTTCTCCAACTTCCCCTTTCTTTACTCTTTCATTAGTTTTAGGATCTATGATCTCATAGAAAATATAATCATCCCATATATGCATCCCAGACTCATATTTACAGCTTATCCCTATTCCTGGTCCATATATTTCAGTGAGTCCGTAGATATCATATAACTCAACACCAAGTTCCTTAGCTATTCTCTCTCTCATCTTTTTTCCCCATCTTTCAGAACCAATAAGTGCTTTTTTAAGATGAATATCTTCTTTAATCGAACATTTTTCAATTTCTTCTCCAAGTAAAAGAGCATAAGATGATGTGGCTGTTAAAACTGTGGATTTCAAGTCTTTCATCATTTTTAATTGTTTTGATGTGTTGCCTGGTCCTAATGGTATAGTCATTGCACCTAATAGCTCAGCCCCTAATTGAAAACCTATTCCAGCGGTCCATAAACCGTATCCTGGCGTTATGTGAATAATGTCTTCGTTAGTCACTCCTGCAACTTCATAACATCTTTTAAACATTTTAGCCCAATCTTCGAGATCTTTTTTGGTGTAAGGTATTATTACTGGTGTTCCAGTTGTACCAGAAGAAGAATGTATTCTAACAATATCTTTATTATCTACTGCAGATATTCCCATAGGGTAAGAATTTTGTAAGTCTTTTTTTTCTGTAAAAGGTAATTTTTGAAAGTCTTCATAACTTTGAATATCTTCTCCATTAATTCCATCAAGATGTTTTTTGTAAAGCTCACTATTTTTAGCATGTTCAATGGTTTTTTGAATTTTTTTGAGAATTTTTAGATTCATATCCACAGTATCACTTTATTGGGAGAATTTTCTAAAGAATAGCTATTACTAAGTTAACAAAATAAGAATTAAGTATAATAATTAATTTAAGCTATTTCAAGAGAAGTAGTTTAATTATTAAGAAATAGCTATTAATAAGTTACAATGTTTTAAGAGGAGCTTTAGCACCACACGCTGAGCATTTAAGGATGAATATTCTTCCTTCTCTTATTATCTGCGTATCTGGTCTATTACATTCTTGACAATAGACAAATCTTTTAATATATTCATCAATTCTTTCATTTATTAAATAATGGGTAAATTTACCTTGTAGAATAGCTCTACTACCTTCTATATTTCCTGCAGTTCCTAATTCTCTTAATAAGAACTTTAAAACATGTTGCGGGTCTCTATTTAAGCTTTCAGATATTTCTTTAAAGTTTTTAATGAAAGTTCTATTTCCTTGTATATCTGAGTATGCTCTTGGAACAACAAATCTTTTTGTTTCAAAAATTTCTGGAGGTAATTGGTCAATTGCTCTTGTTAATAAATCTTCATATTTTTCCATAATATCTTCACCTAATCGAATAAATAATTGTTGATCTAATAATTTTATTTTAATAATTGGTATAATATATCGTTTTGCCAGCTTTATAACATTTTATTAAAAATGAGAATTATTATTTGATATTTAGATTGTTTATAACTTAATTTAAAATTATTATATATTTTAATGATTAATTAAAAATATTTATATTTCCTTTTATTATTTAATTAAATATTATACTATAATACTTACTGAATTTATTAACATTATATATTTTTATTAAATTTTTAAAAAGATTTAATATAATCTTAAAATTAAAAATTAATCAATTTTAAGAATAATAATTTTTAATAAAAATAAATATAGTGTCATGACAAATTGATTCTTTCTATAAGGTATTGATTTTATATATTGATAATATTTTCATTAGCATCGTATTTTTAGTGAAATTCTAACCACAGATAAATTCTATTTCATGAGAACTTATTTTTAAAATCTTACTAAATTATTTTGTCTTGACAATAGTATCTAATAATCAATAAATATAATATTCTCTTTTTTATAATATATTAAATTTTCGGTTAATATCCAATACTGTCAATTTAATAAATTTTATTAAAACTTGTTTGTTATTAATTTACTTCAATTTCGATTAAATATTAATAAATTTTTAGTATCAAGAAGCATTTTAAACTGAGAATAACGGAAACTCTGTCATAAGTTCCTCATTTTGTTTGAAACAATGGGAATTTCATTCCCTAAATTTCTTGCTCTGCTCGAAATAACGGATACTTCGTATCCTAAGTTCCTCATTTCATTCGGAACCAAGGATTTTCTAACTTAACAAGTTAATGTTC
>JAITGU010000116.1 GCA_031280375.1 Candidatus Methanovirga procula
TTTGTGGTTTATTTTTTTTGTGGTTTATTTTTTTTGTGGTTTATTTTTTTTGTGGTTTATTTTTTTTGTGGTTTATTTTTTTTGTGGTTTATTTTTTTTGTGGTTTATTTTTTTTGTGATTTTTTTTATGTGTGTTGTGGTTGTAGTTTTGGTATGGTTTTTGGTGATTTCTTGCTAAGAAAAATAGAAACCTTTATATATAGTTAGGTTCAATATTAACTTGGAGGTGAAAAAATGAGTGAATTACCAATCGCACCTGTCGGTCGTATCTTGACTAATGTTGGTGCACAAAGAATTAGTGATGATGCAAAACTTGCATTAAGAAATGCATTAGAAGAAAAAGGTGAAGAAATATCTAAAAAGGCTGTTTCTTTCGCTAAACATGCTGGTAGGAAAACTGTAAAAGCTGAAGACATTAAATTAGCTGTTAAATAAGCAGTTTTTTTAAAATAAACGGTTTTTTTCTATTGGTCTTGTTATAGACCAATAAACTTTTTTTTTATTTTCTCAGGTTTTAATCCTATTATTATATTTTATTATAAATCAATTATGTTTATCAATTATTAATTTAATTATATCTTACAAAACATCCTTAAATTAAAACTTAAATAATGTATATTAGAATTTTACAAAATGACTATTTTAGATATTTTATATTTTTTATTCAATATTTTATAGATGTTTTATTATATGGGCATATTTTGCTATTCATTTTTTAATTAAATTTACATTGATATGTTATTCATGAATTTATTTTGAGTTTGATTTATTGAAAATTTATTGTTAAACTTTTTTTTTAGAAAACTTTATATATGATTTAATAAAAAATTGTATATTGAGTAAGACTATATTTTATTTGCTAAACTACTAAAATTACATTTTTTGGTTATAAGTTATATTATTTGATAAAATTATAAATTATTAAAATTGTGTGTTTATCAGAAGTTCACATTTTAGTTTTATGATTTGTTTTTATCCCTAAAGACTTAAATTTTAATAAAACCATAATTAAAGTATGGGACCGGTGGTCTAGGGGTATGATACCTCCCTGACACGGAGGTGATCACGAGTTCGAATCTCGTCCGGTCCATTTGCCGTGGTAGTTCAGTTGGGAGAACGCTAGACTGAAGATCTAGATGTCGCTGGTTCAAGTCCGGCTCACGGCATTACATTAAATATTCTTTTTTTATTCTATTCTTTCATTTTTTATTCTATTTTTTCTATAATACTCTTATTTTTCAATCAGGATATCTTTAATAAATTGTATATATCTTTTCAATAATATTAAATATCAACAAGTAACTGGTTAGTAAATATTTAATTCATTAGATAATTAATTTTTTTTTAGGAATTGTTTTTATGATTGTTTTAGTTAAGAAAAAGAAATTGTGGGAAATGTATTCTATTAGAAAGGCGAAAGATGCTCTTAACAGTAGAAAAATTCCTGATTTCATTGCTTATCTAAAATTTAGGAAAAGAAACCATGAATTGGAACTTAATAAATTCATAGTTCTTAAAAACGATGAAGAAAAGCTCCAATCACCTTCAACTGCACTTAAAATTCTTAGAAAACAAGTGATTTTACTCGCTGATAAAAATAAGGAAATGGAAGAGTTTTTAACATCTCAAAGTATTAAATTCTACCATACACATATTTGTAAGCACTGTACAACTGAAGGTTTTATTACAATAATTAATTCTAATTTTACTTATTCTTATCATAGTCAAGAACTTTGCCAAATTTGTGCATTAAATGCATGTTGTGATGAGTTAAAATCACATGGTTTTTCACAAAAAACATTTTCAAACTTTAAAAGATTACTTAAAAAATATAAGGATTTGGATAAAATATTATCTATTTTAAATAATGATTTTGATCCAATTTTAAATAATGAATTAACATTGTTTGATAAAATTAATGTTGAAAGTAATAAAAAAATACCTAAAATAGCTATTAATCGTTTGAAAATTCCTGAAAATTTTAAAAGTGTTTTAGACAAGAATAAGAATAAATGTCTTCTTCCAATACAATATTTATCAATTAAAAAAGGTTTACTTAAAGGTGAAAATCTTCTTGTGGTCTCTGGAACAGGTAGTGGGAAGACTTTGGTTGGAGAGTTAGCAGGGATTCCTAAGGCATTAAAAGGTGAGAAGTTTCTTTTCTTAACTCCATTAGTTGCATTATCAAATCAAAAATATAGGGATTTTAAAGAGAAATATGGGTATTTAGGACTTAAAACATCTATTAAAGTGGGAATGAATAGGATTAAAGCTAAAAATGAATTGCGATTAAAAGATCATGATATTTCAAAATCAGATATTGTTGTGGGCACATACGAGGGTATTGATTTTTTAATTAGGTCTGGTAAGTATGATGATTTAAATGAGCTTGGGACTGTTCTCATTGATGAAGTACATATGTTGGATGATGAAGATAGAGGACTTAGATTAAATGGTTTAATAAGAAGATTAATGAAACTTTTTCCTCAAACACAGATCATTGCTTTATCTGCCACTATTAAAAATCAGGAACAGTTGGCTGATGATTTTAATTTACGACTTGTTGAATTTGGAGGTAGACCTGTTCCATTAGAGAGACATGTAGTTTTTCTTAGAAATGAAATAGATAAACGATATCTAATTAAAGATTTAATTTTAAAAGAAAGTAGCATAAAGTCATCTAAAGGTTATTTGGGGCAAACAATAATTTTTACTAATTCTCGACGAAAAACACATCAAATAGCTGATTTTTTATCTAAAAAAAGAGTTAATGCTGCTGCTTATCATGCTGGTCTTTCTTATTATAAAAAAGAAAAGATTGAAAAGAATTTTGCAGAAGGTAAAATATCTGCAGTTGTCACAACGGCTGCATTATCTGCAGGTGTGGATTTTCCAGCTTCACAAGTTATTTTTGAATCATTGTTAATGGGAAATAAATGGTTATCTGTTAATGAATTCTTTCAAATGCTTGGAAGAGCAGGAAGACCTACTTATCATGATAGAGGAATTGTTTATTTATTACCTGAGATAGCTAATGAGTTTGATGGTGAAAGTGAAGATGCAATAGCTATTTCTCTTCTTGAAAGTGATGTAGATAACATTAATATTAAGTTTAATGAAGATGATTTTCCAACTGAAATTTTAGCAGATATTAGTTCAAAGGTTGTTAGGAATGTCGATGAAATATATGAATTCTATAAGAACCTTAACTTAGATATTGATATGGCTTTAGATCAACTTCTCAGTCATAACTTAATAAAAATTAAAAAATCAGAATCAAAGATTTTTCATCAGGATTTAAGTGTTAGTAAATATAATAATGAAGATATTCTTATTACCAAGTATGGTAGAGCTGTTTCTATTTCATTTTTAAGTTTACAAACTGCAGATTTAATTAAAAAATCATTAGATAGAATTAATGAAAATATAAAAAATGGTTATGAATCATACAATAAAGAGGAGGGTTATAAGAAAAATTCAAATATAAATAAAAATAATTTAAATTTATATACCCAGGGAAAAATCTTTAATTTAAAAGAATTAAAATATCTTAAAGATAAAAAACTTTCTGAAATTCAAAAATTCATAATCTCTGATATTTTAGACTCATTGCTGGATTTAGAAATGTTTGAAAGTGTTTATCTTTCTAATAACTTACATAAACATATTGTTTCAAAACTTAAAGTTAACTTCTCATCAAGACTGATTGCAGAATCAACTTTAGATATTATCTCCTCTGGTGAAACTATAAGTAAATTAGATTCAAAGTATCAGGATGCTCTCTTAAAAATTCAGCTTGATTTTTCAAGTTGCACATGTAAAGAAAAACCATTTTGTAGTTGTCTTCAAGTGAATCTATCTAAATTTATTTTAAAGATGAGATTGAATGGTGAAGATCCATCAGATATTTCAAAAAGATTGTTTAAAGATTATCAAATACAAGCCTATGCTGGAGATATTTTTTCATGGTTAGATAGTTTAGTTAGATTGTTAGATGGAATAAAAAGAATAGCTGAAGCATTCGATAATAATAAAATAGCTATTAATTGTCAAATTTTAATAAAAACTATTGAAGGATAAACTATATTCAATATTTAGAGTTTTCATTTTTCTAAATTTAAATATTCCTCGCCAATGAAGTTGATACTTAAAGAACCGCCTAATTTACTTCTTAAACCTTCTAAATTCTGATTATTTTTATTAATAGCTACTTGAAAATGAACATTTTCATCATAATCTTTTTTTAATATCTGGAAACTATTCTTTCTAATTTCGTTTGTGAGAACTTTTAAGATGGAGTAATCAAAGGATAACTCATAGATATTGTAAGAGTGCAAATGAATAATCTTGGAAATAGCTATTGTTTCCTGAACAGATTTACTGTAGGCTCTAACTAAACCACCAGACCCTAATTTAATTCCACCAAAGTATCGTGTCACAATAGCTAATATATTGTCTAATTTGTTTTGTTTTAAAACATTTAACATAGGTTTTCCAGCTGTTCCTCCAGGTTCACCATCATCATCAAAACTTTCGATTCCTTCAACAAGAAAAGCCTTACAATTGTGTGTGGCATCGTCATGTTTTGTAGAAATAGCTTTAATACAATTTTTAACTTCCACTATATTTTTTACAGGAAACAACCTACAAATAAATAATGATTTCTTTATTTCAATTGTATTTTCCACATTTTCAGATATTGTCTTCATATTAATTCTTTATTTTGATAATACAAATTATTTGTTTTAATAATGATAATAATAATGTATTGAAAGTTCTCTTGAATAATCAAAAATAATTATTTTTCACGGTCCCAGGTTTTTAATAGATTATTTTCTATTTTTAGGATGTTTAATATTTTACCAACAATAAAATTTATTATATCCTCAATATCTTTTGGATTATTATAAAAACCTGGCATTGCTGGTAGAATTATTCCACCTTCTTCACTAATTTTTAGCATGTTTTGAATATGTATGGTTCTGAGTGGAGTTTCTCGGGGAACAACAATTAAGGTCCTTTTTTCTTTTAATGTGACATCAGCGGCTCGTGTAATTGCATTATTCCCATAACCCTTTGCAATGGCTGATAAAGTTTTCATGGAACATGGGGCAATGATTAAAGAGTTAAATTTAAATGAACCACTGTTTATAGAACTTGTTAGATCATCTGATTCATAATATCTATCTGATAATTCTTTAATATCTTCTAATTCTCTATCTAATTCATATTTTATTATGATCTCTGCAGATTTACTTATTAAAAGACCTGTCTTGATGTTCATTTCTTTAAGTACTTCTAATAATCTAACACCATAAGAAACTCCACTTGCTCCAGTAATAGCTATTATTATCATATTATTTCATATTCCTATCTAATATTAGAATTTAACTGATTACTAATTTTTTTATAGTTGTTTTTATTTAAGTTTATGTGTTATATCTGATAATTTTTGACATTACTATATTATATAAATCTCTTTCAATTTATCTTTTAACTAAACTGACTATGTTTTCATTACTTTTGTATTTTGTTAGTTAGTAATTAGTAATATAAATATGCTTATAATATTTAATAATAATAATATCTTAAAATAAATATTTTTTAAAGAGAGCTTCTATTAACCTAACTTTGTTAATATCGGTAAAATTAATATTTGCTAAAAGTTCTTTGTTTTGGATTTAAAGCCCAAATTAGGAATTTTAAAAATCTAAAATTTTAAGATATTGAGTTTATAGAAACTCTCTAAAGTATGGAGAGTTTCTATTAACCTTTCTTTATTTTTGGATTTAAAACCTGACTATTATTTTGACTGTTAAATTTTTATTTAAAGAGATGTTATGTTTTTTTAAAAATTTAATAGATAATATATGTAAAAGATGAAAAAAAATGACTATGTAAAAAATTCAGTGGGTGAAATAATTTTTCCATGATTTTGATCCCATTTAACCCTTTGAAGATCTAAATAAACTTCAATACTTTCAATAGTCTTATATAACTTCT
>JAITGU010000119.1 GCA_031280375.1 Candidatus Methanovirga procula
GTTAACATGATATTAATTAATATCCTTTCTCCTATTTAAATATTATGCCAATATAACATTTTTTAGATTTATTTTTACATCGGCATCACCATGCCACCCACTGAATTTTTTACAATGTCGTATAATAAAATATCTTATTAATCATCATATTGTCTAATTATTTATTAATTATCTGAAAATAATTTATGTTTAAGATTAAACTATTTTTATCCATAGTAAAATTAATTTAAAAATAATTGAATACAAAAAAATAAATCGTATAATATACCATATAATGCATACATATAATGAATATTTAAGTGATTGTCATGTTAGGGAACTTAGGTAAAAATCTTACGAACACTATGAAGAAATTAGCTGGAATGAGTGTTATTGATAAGAAAACTGTTAAAGAGCTTGTAAAAGAAATTCAAAGAGCATTGATTCAATCTGATGTTAATATAAAACTTGTTTTGGGATTAACAAAAAACATTGAAAATAGGGCCTTGAATGAAAAACCTCCAAAAGGTATGACTGCAAGAGAACATGTTATAAACATCATATATGAAGAAATGGTTAATTTATTAGGTGAAAAAGCTAATGAACTGAATATCACTGGTAAACAATTTAAAATAATGTTTTTAGGTCTTCAAGGAAGTGGTAAAACTACAACAATCGGAAAATTAGCAAGATATCTTCAAAAAAAAGGTTTTAATCCAGCTATCGTTTCTACAGATACATGGAGACCAGCAGCGTATGAACAATTGAAACAATTAACAGAAGATTTACACATATCTTTATATGGTGATCCTGAAAATAAAGATGCAGTTGATTTAGCAAGGAAAGGACTTAAACAGTTTAAAAATCAGAAAATTATTATTTTTGATACAGCAGGTCGTCATAAAGATGAATCTGATTTATTACAAGAAATGGAAGAACTTTCTTCTGCAATAAATCCTAATGAAGCTATCCTTGTCATTGATGGGACTTTAGGTCAGCAAGCTGGTGAACAAGCAAAAGCATTTTCTAAAACAACCAATGTTGGTTCAATTATTGTGACAAAATTAGATGGTTCTGCTAAAGGAGGAGGTGCTTTATCAGCAGTTGCTGAGATTGGAGCTCCTATAAAATTCATAGGAACTGGTGAAAGATTAGATGACTTTGAGGTTTTTGATCCTGCAAGATTTATCTCACGACTTTTAGGAATGGGAGACATTAAATCATTGATAGAAAAAGCAGAAGAAGTTATAGATGAAGATGTAGCTAATGAAACTATGAACAAAATGTTAAGTGGAAAGTTTACATTAGGGGATATGAAAAATCAATTTGATATGATGGGTAAAATGGGTCCAATGAAACAGATTATGCAGATGATTCCAGGACTTGGAGGTAAAATTCCAAAAGAAGCTACCAAAATGACTGAAGATAAAATTAAGACTTATAAAGTCATCATGAACTCTATGACCAAATATGAAATAGAAAATCCTAAAAAGATTAAACAATCAAGAGTTATGAGAATTGCAAAAGGTTCTGGGGTTAAAAATGAAGAGGTTAAAGAGCTTTTGAAATATTATAATAATACTAAGAAAGCAATGAAAGGATTTGGTAAACGTGGAAGTATGAGTGGACCAATGAACAGAATTATGAGTCAATTTAGATAATATGAAAGAAGAAACAATTTTGAAAATAAAAAAACTTTTTGAACTTACAAATAACAATGTTTGTGACCATTGTATTGGAAGAAAATTTTCAGATATTCTTTCTAAAGAATGGATTTTAAATGAATTAAGAAATATGAATTATCCTATTGATTCCACTAAAATATTAGATAGTAAATTAAATCAATTAAGAGGAGTAGCTATTAGAAATAAAATAGATAATGAAGAATATTTAAAAGATTGTAATAAATGTGAAATATGTGAAAATATATTTGAAAATATTAACAAAGAAGATATTTTAAAAAAAATTGATGAAAAAGTAGAATTTTTATCTTTAGAGTATGATAGTTTTTTAATAGGCACTAAAATTCCAAAAGAGGTTTTAGAAAAAGATTTATGGATTAATGATGAAATAAACATTGAATCTGAAAATATAAAGAAAGAAATTAATAGAATAATTGGAGAAGAATTAGAGTTACTAACACAAAAGGAAGTTAAATTTAAAAATCCTGATATTGTCATTGTTGTTGATCTAAGAAAAGTTTTTAAAGAAATAGAAACTAATTCCATGAAATTCCACTCATTAAAAGATAATCATGATTTAATTAGTGTTAGAATACAAATTAATCCCTTGTTTATAGAAGGAAGATATTTAAAGTTAGTTAGAGGAATACCTCAAACTAAATGGCCATGTAAAAAATGCAAAGGAAGAGGATGTGAATCCTGTAACTTTACTGGAAAGATTTATGATGAGTCTGTTGAAGAATTAATTTATCACGATACCAAAATAGCTACAAACTGTTACAAGTCAAAATTCCACGGTGCTGGAAGAGAAGATATTGATGTTAAAATGTTAGGTAATGGAAGACCATTTGTTCTTGAAATTATTGAACCAAAACTTAGAAGCCTGAACTTGAGTAATTTAAATGAAAAAATTAATCAATATTCTAAAGGAAAAGCCAAATTTTTAGATTTAAAATTTTGTTCTAAATCGAGAATTGCTGAAATAAAGGTTTCATCTCCAGATACATTCAAAATATATTGTGCTACTGTTGAATCTGAAAATGAAATTTTAAAAGATGATTTAAAGAAATTACAGAATTTAAGCATTATAAAACAGAAAACACCAACTCGAGTCGTTCATCGAAGAGCAAATCTACTTAGAACAAAGAATATTAAGGATTTAGATACTTATTTCATCGACGATCATTTATTTAAGATGAAAATCAAGACTGATGGTGGTTTGTACATAAAAGAACTAATTTCTGGAGATAACGATAGAACGAAGCCAAGTATTAGTGAAATTCTTAATACTAAATGTTTTTGTAAAGAATTGGATGTGATTAAAGTAGGTAAATATTAACAACAACCCACTAATTTTTAAATACATTGATTTATGGTGTAAGACCAAATTTTTCACGATTTAAAAACTTTAGTTTTTGAAATTAGAAAATCTATTGATTCTCTCTATTTCAATGATTTTTTACTTATAGTTTTTGAAATAATTTTTTTAAGTAATGGATTTTTTAAATAAATATAATATTATTTTATTTTAAATTTTTTGTTTAATTGAATAAAGATATTTTTTAATATAATTAATTTTATAATTATTTAATAATGAAATAAACATATTTAAAATGATATTTTCAAAAAATAAAAATAATAATACAGTAAATTCAAATTTAATCAAAGTTATATCAATAATTCAATTTGTGAGAAGTTATCTCAGGAACCATGAATGTAAATTTCTCCAATGATTTGATTATAATATACTATCAACCATTTTATGTGGTTATCAGACAAATAACATCTGCAATCAGACTTTGAAATTTTTATTTAAATGGTAAAATATATAAGTGTTTATTAAAAATATAATAATATTGTCAAAGTTTAAAATTTTAATTGAAACCTACTTATATCACTATTATCCATAGTTACTCATTCTTAAATAGATTTTGAATAAATATTCAATATAGACAAAAATAAGACAATATAACATTATGGTAACATTAACTTTAAAAAAACATTAGGGTTATAATTAAAACTAACTTTAATAAAAAAATATTAAAATTATCGAGGTTAAAAAATGAGAAGATCAAGAGGATTTAGAAGTAAAACCAGAAATAAACTAAAAGCTGTAAGTAGACCTGGAAGATCCAACCCTATTTCAAGAAAAATTCAAAGATTTGAAAATGAAGATTTAGTTCATATAATCGTTGATCCAAGTATTCATAAAGGTCAACCACATTCAAGATTTCACGGTAAAACTGCCAAGGTTATTGGAGAGAAAGGTAAAGCATACATATTATCTTTAAAAGATGGAAATAAAATCAAAGAACTTATAGTAAGACCTGAACATCTGCAAATTCAGAAGTGATTTTTATGATAGGGAAAAAAACATTGGAAACAAATCCTATCTCTATGACCAATGTTAAAAAAATTCTTGAAGATTTTTCAAAGAATTTTGAATTAAATTATGAGCAAAATTTAACATTGGAGCATGTTAACAAGTTTTCAGAACTTTCATTTGAGGATTCTGAAAAATTAATTAACGAACTTGAAAATATAATAAAAAAAAAGTATGCTATTAAGGTAGCAGATATTTTACCAGAAGATTTAACTGATTTAAGATTATTATTTGCTAAAGAAAGAATACCTATTAAAAGAGAAAATATGGAAGATATATTAGAGATTTTAAACAAATATAGGTGAGTTAACAAGTCCCACACAATAAATTTTACTTAAAGTCCATATTATTAAAGTTCATAAACAGAACTTTATATGCATTTTATATTTTTTAACATTTTATATTTTTTAAATAATGTCGTGATACAATGGAAGATTATGCAGTCATTTTAGATTATTTGCCTACTGGCTATGTAACTGAGAGTATGTCCTCCTTTAAAAAGAAACCTATTGCTCAAGCAATAGGAACCGAAAACTTTACACTTCTTGAATTAACTCCTAAAGCAGGAATTGAATTAGAGATAGATGAAACCGTCTATATAGGAGCTGACCTTAAAGAAAGAAATAAAATAGATAGGGTTAAAGGAAAGTTAGACTTTGAAAACTTAACAGCCACAAGCAGAATTGAAATTGACTATGTAATCAAAGAAATTGTCCAAAAACAAGAACAAAAATATGTTGATTTCTTTAATACTACTGAACCTTTAAGCATTCGACTTCATAAATTAGAACTTTTGCCTGGTATCGGTAACAAACATATGTTACATATTCTTGAAGAACGGGAGAAAGAGCCTTTTAAGGATTTTGAAGATATTAAAAAAAGAGTTCCCCTTCTCTCTGATCCAATTAACACAATCGTTAACCGTGTGAAGATGGAGATAGATACTACTAAAGATCGTAAAGGCAAGAACAAATATATCCTTTTTACAAAATCTCCAAATGGGCAGGGAAAAAAAAGAAAAGATAGACCAGATAAACATAGGCACAAAAAAAAGATATAACATATTTTGCTGAAAAAATAAATATCACTGTTCAATAAATTTCTTTCAACTTTTATTTTGTCCTTTAAAGCTAAATGTTTACAGATTTATTATTGATTATTAAACTTATTTCAGCTTAAAACATGATTATTTATTTTGAAAACTCATACCAAAACTTATTTTAGCTTAAAACATAATTATTTATTTTGAAAACTCATACTTTCTAATTATTTCTGATTAGATTAATTTTTTAATTCAAAATTTTATTTTAAGTTAGATAACTATACATAAATTTTGTAATTATCATAAATTAAACATCATTAGTCTAATTTTTATTTAAACTTTAAAAACTATTTAATTAAGTTAAAAATTACAATAGTATATATTTAAATGACTTAAACATCAATATAATATTTATAAGTATTATTTAACTTTTTTTAGATTAGATCAATATGAACAATATTTCTTTATTTAATGAAACAAAAAATATTTTGAAAGAGAATAATATATCCTTAAAAAAAGTTTTAGGACAAAATTACCTAATAGATGATTTTAAAAGAAATAAAATCATTAACTTCGCTGATTTAAATAAAAATGATGAGGTTCTTGAAATAGGTTCAGGAATAGGAACTTTAAGTTTAAAAATAGCTGAAAAAGTTAAAAAATTAATAGCTATCGAGCAAGATAAGAAGATATTCAAAATTCTTAGTAAAAGAATTAAAGATTCAAGATTAAATAATGTAGAACTTATTAACAAAGATGCTTTGAAAGTCGATTTTCCCAGATTTAACAAAGTTGTATCAAATTTACCTTATCAAATCTCATCACCCATCACATTCAAGCTATTGAAGTACGATTTTGACTTTGGTATCTTGATGTATCAAAAAGAATTTGCTTTGCGAATGATTGGAAAAGTAAACACAAAGGAGTATTCAAGACTAACATCAATGTTATATTTTAAAGCTAATATAGAATTTTTAGATAATTTATCTCCAAATTCTTTCTTTCCAAGCCCTAAAATTTATTCTTCCGTAATTAAGTTAAGTCCAAAGTTTGATAAAGAATTTAAAAAATATGAAAAAGAGTATAGTCAAGTTTCTAAAGCACTTTTTCAGCACAAGAATAAAAAAATCATTAATGCATTAATTGACTCAAGAGTAATATTAGGAAACACTGATAAAAAAGAAGTTCAAAGATTTTTAGACAAAATATCTGATAATATTGAAGTCAAAGAACTTTTAAATCAAAAAGTCTTTAAAACAAGCCCAGCTAAGATTTTATTCCTTTCCAAACAATTGAAACTCTTTTTAAAATAATTTTTCAAAATATTACTTAGAGGTATATTTCAAGTGTAAATACTTTTTTAACAATTATATTGTAAGACAAACTTTTTTGCATTCTAATATTTTTTATTTTTTGATGAAATGGTTATATTTTATTAAATTTGTTAATTAACATTTATTTACATTATAATAATTATATTTAATATTTTTAAAAAATAAGAGTTTTCTAAAAAATAAGAGTTAAATTATGATAAATTTAAATTTGATCAAACTACATCAATAACTCACTTGCAAAAAAATATGACGAACTACAATAATTATTTTTAAAAACATGCGAAACTAACTATAAATAAAAACATTTATAAACGTGGAAAAGTATAGCTAATTAGTTGAAGTTTTAATACAAGTTAATCATTGAATAACATTGGAGTTGATATTTCATGTCATTTATAACATTAATTGTTAAAAATACATTTAGAAATAAAGTACGATCACTTTTAACGATTGTAGGTATTGCAATAGGAATAGCTACTATTATATCTTTGGGGCTCTTGAGTAATGGGCTTACTTCGAGTTTTGATAAGACCATACATAGTGGAGACTCTGATTTTTCTATTCTAAGTAAACAGCAAAATGAAACAGGTGATAATCCTTTTGGAACATCTACTTTAAGTGAAGATTGGTTGAATAAGATAAAGGGAATTTCGGGTGTTAAAGATGCTAAAGGTGTTTATTTAGTGGTTTTGCTTGTAGAAAACAAACCTATGTCTCTTGGTGGTATTAGTTATGATGACTTAACTTTGAAAGATAATACAATAATTAATGGCAGAAACATCGCAAATAATGCTGATAATGAAGTTATCATCGGTAAGTTGGCTTCTGAAACCTTAAATAAAAGTGTTGATGACGAGATAAATATTGGTGATGAAAGATTTAAAGTAGTGGGAATTTTCGAATCTGGAAACTCAAATCAAGATGACTCAATATACACATTAATCAATTCTGTATGGAAAATAAAGAAGAATGAAGGAGTTTTAAGCCTGATTTCTGTTTACATTGAAAAAGGTGCTGATGTAAAAGAAGTGACTAAAGATATTGAGAATAAGTATGGGGAAAACATAAGCACGATAACTTCAGTCTCAGATGTTAAAAGAATAGCTGATCTGAGGAATATGATTACAGGTGTTTCTTGGGCAATTTCTTTACTTGCAATTATTATTGGCGGAATTGGAATGATCAATACAATGATAATGATTGTTTTTGAGAGGACAAGAGAAATTGGTGTTTTAAAAGCTGTTGGATGGAGTAGAACCGATATACTTCGCATGATTTTAGGTGAATCACTTGTTCTCACTTTATTTTCAGCTATTATCGGTTCAATTATTGGAGTAATAGTTGTTGAAGCATTGGTTAGTGCAGGAATAACGGGAAGTATTTTTCATCCAGTATTCACTTTAGAAACATTTGTTCAAGGATTTATAGCAGCTATTCTTGTTGGACTATTCGGGGGATTATATCCTGCTTTAAAAGCAAGTAAATTAACACCAACAGAAGCATTAAGATATGAATAATAATTATTTAATATGGTTTGAGGTTTGGGATGATGACACCTATTATTAAAATTAATAATCTTAAAAAAAGTTATGAAAATGGGAATATTAAAGCATTGAATGGTATTAATCTTGAGATAGAAAAAGGAGACTTCGTTTCAATTATTGGTCAATCAGGTTCTGGAAAAACGACATTACTTAATATGATTGGAGCGTTAGATATTGCAGATGAAGGTAGTATTGAGGTTTCAGGCTATAATTTAAATAAAATGAAAAATTTAAATAAATTTCGTTCTATTGAGGTTGGATTCATATTCCAACTTCACAATTTAATTCCCAACTTATCCTCTGTTGAAAACATTGAAATTCCAATGTACATCCATAATTATAGTAGTAAAGAAAGAAGAAAAAGGGCTTTAGAACTTTTGGATTTAGTAGGATTAAAAGATAAAGCAGAAACTAAACCAACAAAATTATCTGGTGGGGAAAGACAAAGAGTAGCTATTGCAAGAGCTTTAGTAAATAAACCTTCAATTATTCTTGCTGATGAACCAACAGGCTCTCTTGATTCTAAAACATCCAAAAATATTTTAGATCTATTGATAGATTTACATGAAAAGGAGAATGTTACTTTAATTATAGTAACTCACGATTTAAATATTGCTAAATTGGCTAATAGAGAAATAGAAGTTTTAGATGGTCAAATAATCGATTCAAAATTCCAGGGCAATTGAATGAATTAATGAATAAAAAAATATAAAAATAAAGTCTTAAACTAAATAATAAGAATAATAATTACCCAAAATCTCTGATTGTAATGAAAATTGGTAATTTCAAAATAGAAACAAATTTTAATGTCTACGAACCATCTGATGATAGTTATTTGTTAGCTGAAAACCTAATACTTGAAGAAGGTGATGAAGTCTTAGAAATTGGGACTGGTTCAGGAATTATAGCTATTAAAGCATCAATTTTAGCTAAATCAGTGCTTGCTACAGATATTAATTATGATGCATTAAAGTTAGCAGAAAAAAATATTAGGATGAATGAAATAGAAAATATAGAACTATGTTTTGGGAATCTTTTTGAGCCAGTGAAAAATAAAAAATTTGATCTTATACTATTTAACCCTCCATACTTACCAACGAATGAAGATGATATCTTTGAAGATAACCTAAATTATGCATTTGACGGTGGAATAGATGGAATGAAAACTATAAACCCTTTCTTAAATCAAGTGAAAAATCATTTAAAATCCAATGGAAAAGTCCAAATGATTCAGTCTTCACTTTCTAAAATTCAGGAAACTATAAATAAATTAGAGAAAAACGGATTTGCTGTAGACATAACAGCTCGTGAAAGATTTTTCTTTGAAGAAATTGTTTTAATAACAGGGATTTTAAAAAAATAAGCAGTATTAATAATTAATATAATAAATAGATTTTTATTCTCATCTAAAGAAAAAAAAAATTTGTGAATAATTATTTTTTTTATAATGGATATTAATTCTATTTATTCATTTTGAAATTTAAATTATTTTTATAAAATGTTTAATTTATGATAAACTTAAATATTGAACATGTGAATACTTTATAAGTATCTTAAATTGCTAATGTCAAAATATATAATTAATAAACTACAAAAAATATATAATAGATTTGTCAATAAAAAAATTATAGTTCTTGATATTATTAAGTTAATATAATGATTTTTTTATATAAGTTCTTACTATTGAAAATTTATTTTTAACTTAGAAGAATATATTCTCTGTTTGAAAATATTACTTAAACATGATTTATCTCACTATTAACTAATTTAAATTAATTATAATCTGAAAATATAACATCTAATTAAATAAAACTTAAAATAAAATGATATTATATTTATTTAAAAAGTCAATTACTTACAAAAATTATGCAAGGACTATAAAGTAAAATTGTATAATATCCAATATATAAAAAATATAAATAAATACTCTTGGGCCTGTGGTCTAGTCTGGAATATGACACGGGACTTCGGATCCCGAAATCAAGGGTTCAAATCCCTTCAGGTCCGTTATGCTCTTATTTAATCTATCGATGTTTCATTTTTTAAATATCTACTTTTTAAAAGATTTTGCTGCCGATTTTCCAGCTAAAAACCCTGTTGAAAAAGCCATTTGAAGATTATATCCTCCAGTTAATCCACTTGGTTCTATCAATTCCCCAGCAAAAAATAATCCTGGAACTAATTTGGATTCCATAGTCTTCGGATTTATTTTATTTGTTTTAACTCCACCACAAGTAATCATGGCTGTTTTATAAGATAAAATTCCATTAACATTAATTTTCAATTGTTTTAGATTATTCACTATAATGAGTCTGTCTTTTTTAGATAGATTACCTAATTTTTCATTTTCATCAATATCTATAACCTTTAAAAAATAGCTGATGAACCTATTTTTTAAGTGGAGTTTTAAATAATTTTTCAGTGAAATTTTTCCTTTTGAACTTGAATCATCGATTATTTTCATATTCAAATCATAATGATTCATACTTGGTATGAGGTCTATTAAAACAGCTGTGTTATTGTTATAATAATTACTGAGATCTAAAATAGCTGGTCCAGATAAACCAAAATGACTGATTAAAATATTTCCTCTTACTTTATTTTCACAGTTTTCAAATGAAACTTCAACATCCTCTAATTTTATTCCAGAGAGTTTTTGTAATTCCTCCTCATTAACCTTAAATGGAACTAAACCAGGTTTAATTGTAGATATTTGATGTTTAAAGTTTTTAGCTATTTTATATCCATCACCTGTTGAGCCTGTTTCAGGGTATGATTTACCTCCAGTAGATAGTATAACTTTTGAAGCTACAATATCATTTTTATCCTTAATTTTTATAATAAAATAATCATCTTCTTTAGTGATTGATTCTACACGATTATTTAATTTTATTTCAACTCCAGTTTCATTTAAATACTCTTTTAAAATTTTTAAAATCGTTTGTGCACCACCGATTATAGGAAAGTATTTTCCATTTTCTTCTTCCCTAAATTTCAATCCTTTTAGTTTAAAAATATTCAATAAATCCTCATTATTGAAACTATAAAAGCTGTGTTTTAAAAAATTTCTATCTTCGTTAAATTTTAATAGCTGTTCTTTAATAGGTTTACTATTGGCTATATTTGCCCTTCCTCCACCAGTTAGTAATAATTTCTCTCCTAAATTTGTTTTTTCAATTAAAACTATTTCTTTCATCCAATGATTAATTGTATTCCCAATAGCTATTGCCGCTGCCATTCCTGCTGGACCACCTCCAATAATAGCTATTTTATATTTTTCCACGATAACAAGACCTAATTATGAACGACCTTAATTTTTTTCAACAATAGCTTCTTTAAAGAATTCAGGAACTAATGATTTATACATTGGACTTTTAAAAAGCATATCAATATCTTCATCAAGAATATAAGTATGACAAAAGTCGTCTTCAGCTCTCATTCCTCTACCATAAGCTTGCATTAGAGTCATAATAGTTTTATATGCATACCAATGTCTATCTCTTTTCCTTCTTTGATTAACTTGTTTATCTCCAAGATATGGAAATGGAACTTTATAAATAACTTGAAATCTACACTTATCATAGGGTAAATCCACGCCCTCACTCATAGATGGACTCACAAGAACTAAAGGTTCTTCATCCTTTTCAAAGTATCTTAATATTCTTTCTCTATTCTGAGAACCATGAGATATTAATCTTGAATCCATTACCTTGTTTGTTATATACTGCTGACATTTATAACTATGAGTGTGGATTAAACCCTTGTCATTAGGGTGTTTTTTTAAGATTTCATCCAATATTTTTAAAGTTTTAGGAGCTGTACTCTTTATTCTATTTTTAGACATTTTTCCAGCCAAATTTAGTTCTATAGGTCTTTTATCTGGTGGAAATGGACTATCAATCTTAATATGATATAATTCATTTGGTTTTATTCCTAACCACTTAGCAAACATTCTATGAGAAAGTATTGTCGCACTTAAAAATATACAAACTTCACCATATTTGAACAAATAATCCTTTGCATAATTATTAATACGAAGAGGCTTAAATGAAGCACTAACATCAGTTGTATCAATGACCCAATTCTTTGGTTCTTTCTCCAGATTTTCTTTCAGCTGTTTTAGTCTGGAGGTAGTAGTTTTAATCCTATCTACTTTGTTTATTGGAAGGTCAGATAAAGGAATTTCATCATAAACTTCTGCAATAGCTTCAATTTCTAAAATCCAATCATTAGGATCATCAGTCGATAAAGCTTCCTTGGTCAATGTTTTTTTAATATCTTTTTCAAGTCTTTTATTGTATAAATTTAACTCCAATATTCTCATTAATTTGTCTTCAATGTTATGTGCTTCATCCAAAATTAACAAGTCTCTTTTTCCAAAGTGTTTTACATAGTTAAGCTCAAGAATAGCATAATCATAATTCATTAAGGTTATAGGAGAACTAATAGCATTTGCCTTCTGATCCCAATAGTTACAATGATCATCTGAATTGAAAAAAACACTGTTGTTAAAAGAATCTTCAAAAGCTTCTTTTGAATCTAATGTTGGATTTTTACTCACCCCATATTTACAAAAAAATTTCTTTGAATTCGGAGCAGTTTTACATGCTCCAATATCACAAGTGGAATCCAAACCATCTGTTAAACAATCAAAATTACTTCTTCCTTTAACTATAGGAAACCTAAACTCATCCGTATACTGAGATTGAAGTTGTTTGGTCATGGTGAGAATATAAGCAGAACCATACATTTTTGAAAGTGTTGTTGCAACAGCAGATTTTCCAGTTCCAGTTCCTGCTTCTAAGACAATATATTTATAACCTTCTAAGATAGCTTCTTCAATGTCTGATATTATATCAAGTTGACCTTTACGAGGATGTTCAAATGGGAAATTTCTAATTATTTCTTCATTAATATGTGGAAATTCCAATTTTAACTCTTTAACCTTTTCCCAGGATAATAAATTATCTTCAACAGAATATGAAATATCTATTGTGTTAGTGTTAAAACTATCATATTCATTGCTATAAAAATTACTGCCACGAACATTATTGTTATTGCCAAGAGCACTATTACCAAAAATAATATTGGTATTGTTATTAGTTTGACTACATTTTCCACAAACACAGTTACTTTTTAACATTCCACAATCAGGACAAAAAATTAGATTTGACATTATTTAATTTTTTATTATTTATAATATAAATACATAGTGAGGTAGAGCATTTCAAAACTAATAGTTGATTATAGTCTTGGATATCACTAATTTAATCAATAAATTTTTTTATATGATTTCTTATTGTCAAAAATTTATTTTTAACTTAGAAGAATTTATTCTCTGTTTGAACATGCCATTTTAAAGATGATTTATTTTATCATTAGATAATTCAAAATTAATTATGCCCTAAAATATGTCATTTAATTAAATAAAATTTAAAATAAAATAATATTATAGTTTAAGACAAAATTTTTTTAATAATTTTTTTACTTAAATAAACATAGCTTCATTAATTATAATGCATGAATCATCATATATAAAAATGAAAATTATTAAATTTTGATGATTTCTTCTTTTTCTAATTTATTTATTAAAAAGATTATTACCATGAAGTTAATAATAAAACTAATAATGTTGAAAAAATGACTATGTAAAAAATTCAGTGGGTGAAATAATTTTTCCATGATTTTGATCCCATTTAACCCTTTGAAGATCTAAATAAACTTCAATACTTTCAATAGTCTTATATAACTTCT
>JAITGU010000121.1 GCA_031280375.1 Candidatus Methanovirga procula
TTAGAAACGAAAATAAATCTACAATAAGCTGGAATTTTACCAAAGAAATATGCAGATAAAAAATTATCAAAATATTATATCTAAAATAAAACAATTAAAATTAAATTGTCTCAACACTATTTAAAAAATTCAGTGGCTACAATATTCTTTTTCTATGATTTCGATCCATTTAACCTCAGAGTATAAATAAATTTCAATATTTTTAATAGTTTTAATTAACTTCTTTAAAATGACTAAGTAAAAGTCTATCAGGGTATTTCTAATTTATTATTTGTGGTCGGTGGGAAATCAAATTGAAGATAGGATTTGTAACTTTGTAAATCATCAGTACCATTAACATTATATATTATGAACGGACAATATTACTATTTGGAGATTGGATTTCTTGTATTAGCATGATATTAATTGATATTTTTTCTCCCATTTTATATGTTATGTTTATATAACATTTTTTGGATTTATTTCTTAGTTGGCATTAACATACATATTGAATTTTTTTATAATGTCAAAAATTATTAAGACTATGTATTTATTAAAAATATTATATTAATTATTTGATTTAAATAATATTCATAGTTAATAATAATTTAAATTACTAAATAAGGTTTATATATGGTTTTAATAAAAAACTTTAATTAAATAGTGTATTTATTGATAAAATTATTTATATAAAAAAAGTTATAGTTTAATAATAAAGTTCATAATTAAAATTCAGTTCACGAGATTTTCCATGAATTTAAAAAATAGAAATAATATAATTGATGAGTTAATTCAATTATTGCTCTCAGAAGGGTTTGAAACATCTAACATCTATGAAAAAAGTTGTTTTGACATGTTTGCAAAGAGAGAACTACTTTTACTATTATTTAAGGTGTTAGTTAATATTGATAGTATTGATGAAGCACAAGTCCATGAAATAAGAAAAATATCTTCTGTTTTTTTAGCATCACCACTAATTATAGGATTGAAGTCACGAAATACTCCATTATTAGAGGATGTTGTTTATGAAAGATATGGGGTTTCAGCTATTGGAGTTAAAACCCTTAAAAATATGATTGTTTATGATAAATATCCTGAAATTTTAGCAGATCGTGGAGGATACTATGTTCAAATAAATGGGAATGTTTTAAGAGAGTATCGTGAAGAATATTCCTTATCTCTTAAAAATTTGGCTGATTTAGCTAATGTCTCACGAGAAACCATATACAAGTATGAAAATAATCTTGTAAGAGCCAGTCCTGAAATAGCTATGGTTTTAGAGGAAATATTAAATGTGAAAATAACATTAAGCATTGATTTATTTGAATTCAAAGATTTGAATAATAATATTGAAGTTAATTATGCTTTGAACAATAATGAAACAAAAAACTTAGCTAACTTAGGCTTTAATGTTATTCCAACTAAAAAAACACCATTCAATGTATTATCTAAACTTGAAAATCCCAAATATTCTTTTATAACCAGTTTGGAAGAGAATAGAATTCCCCGCACTCTACATAAAATTGCTCTTAGTTTAAAAGACCTTTCACTTATAACTGGTTCTGAATCCTTTTTTATAATTAACAATGAAAAATTTAAGGGTAATTTAGATGGAATTCCAGTTGTAAATTCTTGGGAATTAAAAGAAAGTAATGATTCATCAGAACTCTTAAAAATCGTTAAGGAAAGAAGAGATAATTAACTCCAAACTTTTAAACAGGGAATATAATGAAAACTTCGTTTTTTAATCACTTAAAAAGGTAAGAATGTTTGATTAAAACTAAAGTCACTTATCTAAGTTTAGAAGTGAAATTAGACAAAAACGAGTAATTTCATTTTAAATATTCAATGAACTCATCCATTTTCTTATTTGTCCAATCATCGGTGAATAACTTTTTATCAACATGAAAAACAAATAAACATCTGTAAATTAGGATAACAACAGTTAAAATAATTATTAAATCAACCCATTGGAAAGTATCAGGATATCTAATCTTCAATATTATTAATAAGATATTTATGGCTATGATTCGGATTAAGAAGCGGTAAAACTTCTTTTTTTCTTTTATTTCATCTTTTTTAAATTTAGAGTGAACATCATTTAAATCATGGTTTTTCATATACTTTTTAAGTGTTTTTTTGTTATCGTCTTCATTCTTCAATCCTTTCTTTAGTTTGTATAGTTTAATATACATATAAACTATTCTTAAGAAAAAGATAATTAAAACATAAAAGTAGATATATTGGCTCATCATCATTTGAGTATTTGGATCTACTGTATAAGATATATTTGGACTGACATTTCCTATTAAAAGTCTTCTCACAATAAAAAATAGCCCTAGACCAATGAGAAAGATAGTTTCTAAATAAAATTTCTTAGTTTCTTTAACTAAAATCATTGCTTTTTGTTTGTTTTCATCATTCATATATTAACTCCAAATCAACATATTAACTCCATAATATCTAAAGTATAATTTGAATATTATTTACTAAAATAGCTATTTATATTTAATTGAGTATTTATTATTTCTTTAATAATTACTATTTAAAATAACTATTAAATTTTTTACATTTTTAATAAAAGTTTAAAATCTTCTTCAGCCTCTTTTTCAGATGAAACACCTATTGTAACCATATCAACATAATCTAATGTCTTTAAAAAGTTGAAAGCTTCTTCTGGCATTTGAATCCCAGTAGCCAATATCTTGTTAATAGCTATTTTCTTATTTAGTTTATTAATTAAATTTGAGAGTTTTCTTCTGTCTTCCTCTAAAAATGATCCTGTATCCATCATATACCCTAATTTATTAACAGGGACCATATAAAAATTAAATAAGTCAAGTATAGGAGATTTTAATAATTTTTCGGTTGTTTTAAAAGGAAAAGATGTTATAAGTCCAGGAATATATCCTTTATTTTTTATTGTAATAAGAATTTCTTCTAATAAGTCCCAATCATAGCTATCTACTATGAATTCATCTATAAATAGTATTGAAGGATTATACTTTGAAAGTGTTTCAATGTCTTTTCTCCAATCTGCTTTTTTTGCTTCTTCCATATCTGGAAACCTATAATTCATATTTATTTTTCCAACTATCCCAATAACATCCATTTCCACTCCTTGAGATACAGCTATTTCAAATCCTTTGATTAAGGTTTTGTTAGTATTTAAGTTTATTCCTTTTAAACCAAGTTCAAAAGATTTTTTAATAACTTTAGCTATATTTTCAGGAGAATTATATAAATCTAACTCATACAATCTTGTTCTATGACCAAAATAGCTTTCAGCTGTAAATGGAGCTGTTCCCAATAAAATTTTAGGAATTTTTTTATTTTTAAAATTAATATATTCTTGTAAAATGATTATCACCTGATATTTTAGTATTTGGTTAGTTTTCATAGTTTTTTTAAGGTTTTTATTAGATTCTCTATTTATAAATGTAAATCTTTATTTAATATGAATGATATAAGTAATTAATTGTTATAATTTTTTTATTTTTATTTTATATTTTTATTGTTTATTAATTATTAATAAATTATGGAATTAGATTTTAAATAATATTAGATATTGGAGTTAGTTTCAGATGACGAAGTTTATTATAATTACTGGTGGGGTTGTAAGTTCAATTGGAAAAGGAATCACATCAGCTTCTATTGGAAGAATCTTAAGATCGCATGGTTTAAAGGTAGGTGCGATTAAGATTGATCCATATTTAAATTGGGATTCTGGAACATTAAATCCTTATCAGCATGGAGAGGTCTTTGTAACCTATGATGGTATGGAAACAGATCTTGATTTGGGACATTATGAACGTTTTTTAGATGTTGAACTTCCAGGAATATCTAATATTACAACAGGGAAAGTTTACAAGTCAGTCATAGAGAAAGAAAGAAGAGGCGATTTTTTAGGGGCTTGTGTTCAAATAATTCCCCATATAACAGATGAAATTAAGGAAATGATAAGAAAAACAGCTGAAATTGAGGATTTTGATGTTGTTTTAGTCGAACTTGGAGGCACTGTTGGAGATATTGAAAGTCAACCTTTTTTAGAGGCTTTAAGACAGCTTAGAAATGAAGAAGGTCACGATAATGTTCTTTTTGTTCATGTGACACATATTCCTTATCTTAAAGCAGCGGGCGAATTTAAAACAAAACCGACTCAGCATAGCACGAAGGAACTCATGAGTACAGGTATAAATCCTGATATGATTGTTTGTAGAAGTGAAAAGCCAATTGACAGTAATATGAAAGAGAAAATAGCTCATTTTTGTGATGTTCCACTTGATGCTATTATTAACACTCCAGATGCATCATCAATTTATGAAGTTCCAATTTTAATGGATAAAGAAAGTGTAGGAAAGTACATAAATAATAGACTTAAATTGAACCTTGATACAGATCCTTCTAAATTGGATGTTTGGGGAAAGATTGTAAAATCTCTTAAAAAACAAGAGCCTGTTGTTAAAATTGGAATCGTAGGTAAGTATATAGAACTTGAAGATGCATACATTAGTATTAAAGAAGCATTACTTCATGGTGGTGGAGAGAATGAGGTTAAAGTCGATGTTGCATTTGTTAATTCTAATGTTGACTCCTTAAATAAAGAAGTTCTAAGTGACTTAGATGGCATTCTTATTCCTGGTGGCTTTGGTGAAAGAGGTATTGAAGGAAAACTTGAAGCTGTTGATTATGCAATAGAGAATAATGTACCTATATTTGGGATTTGCCTTGGAATGCATTCTATGGTTATTCAATTTGCAAGAAAAATAGGGTTGAATGGTGCTAACAGTAGTGAATTTAGTGATAATTTAGAATACCCTGTTATAGATATGATGAAAAAGCAGAAAAAAGTTAAAAATATGGGAGGATCTATGCGTTTAGGATCTTACGATTGTAAACTTGTTGATGAAACTATGGCAAAAAATATATATAAACAGGATTTAATTAAAGAGAGACATAGGCATAGATATGAATTCAACAATGACTTTAAGGAACAGCTTGTAGAAGGTGGATTAGTATTATCTGGATTTTCACCTGATGATTTTTTAGTTGAAATTGTTGAACTTAAAGATCATCCATGGTTTTTAGGTTGTCAGTTCCATCCAGAATTTAAGTCAAGACCAAATAATGCACATCCATTATTTGTTTCATTCATTAAAGCAAGTTATGAACATAGTAAAAATAAGTTATTAATTAAAGACTATGATTATGAAATATTTTAGTACTATAATTAAATCATTTATTTAAGCATGATTTTTCTTTATTCGTGATTATTATACTTTTATGATGTTGTAATATATTTCTGATATTTAATTAATTATTTTTATATTTCATCTTAATGTTTTTCTTTGAAATTAAATTTTTAATTTTAAATTCAAAAATCATGTTAAACTTGTCAATGTTCTTAAAAATGAATTTTCTTAAATTTATATTGATCAGTTGAATATTTTGACTATGTAAAAAATTCAGTGGGTGAAATAATTTTTCCATGATTTTGATCCCATTTAACTCTTTGAAGATCTAAATAAACTTCAATACTTTCAATAGTCTTATATAACTTCT
>JAITGU010000124.1 GCA_031280375.1 Candidatus Methanovirga procula
GATATAGATATTGAAAAGAAAAATAAACACATTAAAGACCATATAAACAGACCAGACCCTTTTAATATAAATAAAATAGATGGTGAAAAAAGAAAAAATATCCTTCAAAACTTAAATAAACGAAGAAATAAAGAACATGTTTTCAAAAGAAAAGACAATTAATATGATTTTAGATAATTATGCAACACATCATTCTACTTTTATTAAAAAATGTCGCAGAGATCTTGAATATAAATTTGATATATTTACCTAAATATTCTCCAGATTTAAATCCAATAGAAGATGTTTGGAGAATAATTAAATGTCACATTTATAATTCTTTTATAGTCAATGAAGAACACATTAAAAATGAATTTGAGGAAAAATTTTATCAAGAAGTTTATAAAGAATCTTATTTTGAAGAATGGGTGGACGAATATATTTATGCAAAAAGTTAGGTAAAAAACTATATAATATCAAACTTTTTCGATATTTTATTAGAACTATTTATTTATGATAAAATACATAATATCTTAATGATAGTAAACCGAAGACAGCTACTGGTTATTCGTTAACTTAGGAAACTCCATCCACCATAGAGAACTATAGTGTTGAGAGAACATATGCTGAGAAGTATGACACTGGAGCAGAAACGACATGTCTTTTAATGAATGATAATGATGCTATGGCTGAGAGACATTAAAAGGAGCGGTGAAACGGCTAATCTATAGGGTGCAAGAGCAAAAATGCTGATGATAACTCTTGAGGCAAGGTAGCTCGCAAAGATGAATGCTGTTAAACAGAAGATGGGTTATCTCGGTATACTATCCTTATTTTTTATTATATTTATTTTTATTATAGGGAGTTTCTATAAACTTAATTTTAATATATATTGATATGATGTTTTATTATTATTTTCATTGGAAAATTCGTATAGTTTAGCTTTTTAAGGCTAATTTTCCTGTTGTTTTTAGTGATTTCCCATAATTTTTTCATAACTATCGTTAAGTGGAACAAATTTCCTTTAAAAAGTCTTGGATTGTTGATTTAAGTTAAATTCTGTACAATTAATTTTTTAAAACGGAACCTTCGGTTCCTAAGTTTCTCATTTCATTCGAAACAAACGAGAAATCGAAGATTTTCTTAAGTTGTCTTCGACAACAATTGGAGAAAATCTTTGATTTTCATTAAATTATTGTGAAATCGTGGGTTTTGCAATAGTCAGAAGAGAGCTTCTATTAACCTAACTTTGTTAATATCGATAAATTAATATTTACTAAAAGTTCTTTGTTTTGGATTAAAGCCCAAATTGGAATTTTAAAAATCTAAAATTTTAGGATATTGAGTTTATAGAAACTCTCAGAAAAGTGAAACTTTTCTAAATTTCTTTTGGAAAACTTTTTGATCATATTTTCTTATCTTTAGATAAGTTAGAGAGCTTCACTTCCAGTTGTTGTCGAAGACAACTTAGGAAATGAAGTTTCCGTTTGTTTCGAACAATATGAGAAACTTAGGGAATGAAATTCCTGTTTTTAAAAGTTTTGTTTCTAACATTCTCGGCGAGTTTTTTTTGATGACCTGTGTATCATGATGTTTATGAAAGCATGTGTCATGGATTCATACTTTTTTTCAGATTCTAATCCATAAACTATACTATCATATTCAATGAATAAAAGATCATAGCTTCCATTGCTCCAGTATTTGGTTAATATTTTTTCTAAAAGTAACACATTATTGTAAGCTTTATACTTGTATGGGGAACCATTCAAGGAAATTTCTGAATAAAGTTCTGTTGCAGTGCCTTATTTCTAATTTAGGTATTAGTATAAACCATTACATTTTTTAGATTATAAATGTTTTAAACATGACTATAAACATCAATTTTTAGGTCATGCCATTCTTTTTTGTCTTGTTTTTTTTTATAAAGTTGTGTATAGTATTGGTGAAATATTTTCCAATCTACTATATTGGTCAATATCCATTTAATTTATATGCCGTGCTTTTTAACATTGCCCACATTTCTTGCTGATAAGTTTAATTGTATTATTTGTAACTATCATTTATGCAATATAAACCTGTAAAAAGTTCTCAATATCAAATTAAAACCACAAGGGAGGGTTTAAATAATCGATACTTTCATATACTATCAGTGAATTAGGTTAATATGTAGAGGTTCATAATTTATAAAATCTTATCAAAATATACTATTTTTTCTGAAAGAAAATTAGAAGACAAAGTCTTCGTTTTTGGTAGGTTAATAGAAACTCTCCTTAGTTAAAAACTTTAAAAAGGTTGAGGTAGTATTTTAATTGAATTTAAACTTTAAAAATTTTGAAATCATAATAGGATTAACATTAAAACTGGAGTTATGAAAAAATGAATTTTTCTATTGACGAGATTGATAAATTAAATTATAATCAGTTGATTGGAATTGTTGAAGAAACAAATAGACCTCCTGGTGGAATAAAAACAATACTTCATTTTATTAACTATTCAAATATTAAAAATAATTCTAAAATATTGGAAATAGGCACTTCAACTGGATTCACTGCCATTGAAATTGCAAAAAGAATTGATTGTGAGATTGTAGCTATTGATATTAATAAAGATAGCTTGAAAATAGCTGAGGATAGAGCTAAAAAATATGATGTTCACGATAAAATAAAATTTTCTCAAGAGAATGCAATGAATTTATCATTTGAAGATGAAGAGTTTAATTTTGTTTTTTCTGGGAATATTCTTTCTTATATCCCTGAAAGAGAAAAAGCATTGAAAGAATATATGCGTGTTTTAAAGCCTGGAGGAGTATTATTTGCTGTTCCTATGTATTATAAAAAAATTCCTTCTGATGTTTTTTTTGAAAAAATATGTAATGCATTAAAAATGGAAATCACGGTTGATACAGAAAACTATTGGAATAATTTTTTTAATGTGAAATCATTGGATAAATTTTTAGCTGAAAAATATGAGTTTGATTATATTAAAAATAAAGAAATTCAAAATTTTGTCGATGAAATTTTTGAATATCATAATAATGAAATTAAAAAAAAGTGACAGATGAAAAAGCATTTCTATATCTTAAAAATATTTATAGGGAATATGTTTATTTATTTAGAGATAATCTATTCAAAATGGGATATACTGAAATGTTCTTAAGAAAAAGTAGTTATAAGTTTGATAGAGAACTATTCACATCAAAAAAAATTTAGGTGTTGTAAAATATGAAAAACAGTAGTATAAATCGATGTTCACAGGTACTTAATTCTAAATTGTATAAAACAATGTTTCAAGTTTATTCTAATATTATAAAATATACAAATAATTTTTACACTGAAAAAAAATTTGATAATACAGCATTACCATTGACTACATCAAGTATATCATCTCCTATGGGAATTGGATCAGATTCATTACCAGTGAAAATCAATTTACTAGGGCAAAAGATATATTTGGCTGATTCTATGCAATTTTTTCTTGAATATTGTTTAAGATTCAATAATAATCCTGTTTATTATATTATGCCTTCTTTTCGTGGTGAATCTTGTGATTCAAGACATTTATCACAATTTTATCACTCTGAAGTAGAAATTATCGGTAATTTACATGATATTATGAATTTAGCTGAAGAATATTTTCAATATTTGGCAATTTCACTTCTTAAAGAAAATTGTGTGCCACATGAACGAAAAAGTGAGATTAAAAAAATTATCATGTTAGACAATTTTCCAAGATTGAATTTTAAAGATGCTATTAAAATATTGAAAAATGAATGTAATGATGGAATTGAAAAAAAAGAAGGAATTTTGAATATAAATTCTATGGGAGAAAAATACCTTATTAAGAAATTTAATGGGATTTTATGGTTAACTCACTTTGAACACATTAGTGTACCATTTTATCAAGAATATGATCCAAAAGATCCTAATTTTTCTTTAACAGCTGATTTATTAGTGGGTATAGGTGAAACTTTGGGTTGTGGTCAACGTGTGAATGGCTATTCTATCCAAAAATCGCTTTATGAGCATGGTGTTAACGAAAACGATTATGAATGGTATGTTCAAATGAAAAAAGAATTCCCTCTAAAAACAGGTGGTTTTGGCATGGGAATTGAAAGATTTATTGCATGGATTTTTGGTATTAGTGATATTCGTGAAATTCCTTATGTTTATCGCGACAAAGAAACTTATTATACTCCATGATTTCAAATAAGTCAAATTACATTGATATTTTTAATAAATAAGATGTTTGAAAAGTTTAAAAATGAAGTCATTAACATTATAACTAAAACATACTTTAGATTATCCTAATTTTAAAATACAGAGATTAATTTGAATAGATTAAATCATATAGGCAAAATATGGACGAAAAAATATATATTTGGGCACCATCAAATAGTGCAATTGATTTAACAGAAGAATCTAGAGAATATGGATTCAATCGTTTGAAAACATGGGGCAAGAAAGTAGAAATTGAGAATCATATAGATAGGGATTACTTAAATACCAAAATCTCTCAAAAAACAGATAATATCAAATTTTTGAGGAAAATTAGTAATAAAAAAAGTGCAACTATTATTCCTGTTTTTGGAGGATATACTAGTAATATTCTTATAGATGAATTAAAAAAACTTCATTTTGATTCAAATATTTTATTTTGTGGCAAAAGTGATCTTACAGTTTTATTAAATGCTCTTTATACAATATTTAATATTAAAAGTGTTTACGGTGTTGATTTTGCACAATTATGTTCTCCTAACATGTCATTAGAAGATGAAAAAATTTTTTACGATGCGATAAATAGAAAAAAAATAGTAATTAAGTATCCAAAGTATTTCAATGATGGATTTTGGTATATTTCAAAAAGAAAAAATTATTTGAATATTAACTGGAAAATCGAAAACTTAAATCAAAATCCTATTAAAGGAGTTGCAATTGGTGGAAATCTTGAAAGCATTATCACACTAACAGGGACAGAATTTTTACCTATTTTTAAAGACAAAATAGTCATGTTAGAGTCTGTTTGCGATATTTCACCTTCAAAGTTCGTGAGAGACTTGAAGCACTTAAACATGGCAAGTGATTTAAACATGGCAAAAACTATTGTTTTTGGTAAATTCGCACCATTATCTCCTTTAAATAAGCATGAAATTATTTATCCGCTAATTAAGGACTATGTTGGGCTAATAAATATTCCAATGGTTTTCAATGTTGATTTTTCCCATACTGAACCATCTTATCCATTTTATATAGGTGGTGATATTCAAATAAACACAGAAAAAAAACTATTAAAGCATACTGGTAAAGATTATCTGATATTTTATTGGATATTCTTTTTATGAGTAACTATTAGAATTATATAGATAGATTTATTGAGTTTAACAATTCTTAAACGGATTAAAAGCATCACGACTAATCAAGAATTATATAGATAGATAGATTTATTGAGTATAGCAATTCTGGCTCACTGAACAAAAATTTAATCTATAAATTTTTATTGAAAATTATTTAAATTATTTTAAATATTTAAAAATTATTCACTTAAATATTTATATATGTTGAACAAAAATAATTGTTGGACAGCCTCTATTCTTAAAAAAACTAAATTATAATTTTATAAAGGCAACTTAAAAATTTAATAAATTAAAAAATTAAGCTGTTAGAATCAGTTGTAAGAAGGCAAAGTCATGAAAAAAATTTTATTAATTATTAATGATATTGATCCAAACATTTATCTAAATGGAATTACTGAAGATTTTGATTTGTATGTAATATATGTTATTCCAAAATCATCTGCAATGAAAAAAAAATTTAAAGAATGTATTAACAAACATCAATCTGTGAGCTGGATTGCAGTAGCTTCTGAAGAAATCGTTTTGCAAGAAATAAAAAATTATTCACACAAAGAAAAATTTGATATGATAATAGCATACGATGAAGATGGAATTATACCTATCGAAAAGATGAAGAGAGATCTGGGACTATTAAACCAGTATGAAAACATAAAAGACATATGTGACAAAGCTTATCAGAGGAAAACAATCTCAAAAAAATATCCTGAATTATCTGGAGGCTGTTTTGAAATTGAACATATAAAAGACTTAAATTTTTTTCCAGATAACTTCAAGTTTCCTGCAGTTTTAAAACCTGTGTCTCTTTCAGGTAGTAGATATGTAATCAAAATTGAAGATTATTCTGATTTAATTGTGAAATTTAAGGAAATATGTAACAAAAACGAACAAAAGTGCAAGTATATAGTAGAAGAAGAGTTTATAGGAACTGATTGGTATGATAGTTGTAATATATACGGAGACTATGTGAGTGTTGAATCTATTGTTTCATTTGGTAAAATCACACATCTTGCAATTTGTGATAAAACCCCTATTGTTTATCCTTTTAGAGAAGAAACTGGACTGATTTTTCCAAGCATGTTAGACGAACAAAAACAAAAATTATTATTTCAATCAGCTGAAAAGATCATTAAAGCTTTAAAATATAATTTTGGGCCCACTCATATTGAATTTAAGTTAACTGCTAATGGACCAAAATTCATTGAATTCAATCCTAGAGCTGGCGGTCCAATTCCAATTCAAATTCAATTATCTTCTAAGTATAATATCATTAAACGTTCTTTTATCTTACTTAGGTAAAGAAGTTGAAGAATTTAATGGGTTCAACAATTCATCAAGTTGTTTTTATTTTGAATTAAATGTAAAAAATAAAGTGAAAATAATATCAATTAATCAAAACATAAATTGGAAACAAATTGAGGGTGTTCATGAATATGTTTTACTTAAACATCCTGGCGATATTGTTGACCCTTTACTTGGAGTAAGATCAATGATAGGATTTGCATATATTAAAGCTAATACATCAAGTCAGTGTATTTCAATTGCAAAAAAAATATATTCACTTTTTGATATTGAGTATGAGAATATATAAAATTTACTAATTATCTTAAAAATAGTTTGAGTAGTGTTTAATATTAAATAACATTTAATCCAAAGAGAGGATGAAATTATGAGAAGATTAGCTTTATTAATACATCATGCAGGAGCTGCACCAGATTTAATATATCCAAGTTTAAAAATGTTAAAAGACACAGAAATTGTTACTTTTTTTATTAAGTCTCCCACAAATATTTCACTGAACAATCTTTATGATAAAGTAATAGGTACAATTGGTCCTGCTATAGAATGTTTCGACGAAATAGATTTAATTAAACAAGTTATAAAATATAATAATCAAAATGAAATAAATGGTGTGTTCACTCTATCTGAGATGTTACTTTTAGCAGCGAGTAGAATTTCAAATGAAATTGGAATTAATTTTATGTCTGAGGATACCATTAATTCTACTCAAAATAAAGTAATTCAAAGAAAAATATTAAAAAAAGCAGGAGTTCCTATACCAAAGTTTTATGAAATCAAAGAAAAAAAAGATATTGGAATAGCCACTAATAGAGTTGGATTTCCCAGTGTTTTAAAACCCAACTATGGTGGCGGGGGTTATGGAATATTTAAAGTTAAATCCATCGAAAAATTAAAAAAAAAATACAATATTGAAAGATTAAAATATGAAAACATTATCCAAGAAGACAAAAACAGCACATTTAATCTTGAAGAGGATATGAAAGGTGAACAATGGAATTTGGATGATAGAATTGCTGATTATGGGAGTGTAGAATCCATTGTTCAAAATGGAAAAATTATTCATTTAGTAATTAGTGATCGAACACATTTATTACCACCATATAGAGAAAGTGGATATATATCACCATCTAATTTATCTAATCATTACAAATCTTTGCTTAAACAAATTACTACAGATGCATTAAAAGCACTGAGTATTGATAATATAATGACACATACTGAAGTTAAATTTACAGAGTCTGGACCAAAAATTATTGAGGTTAATGTTAGACCAGGTGGAACTGTGCCTTTCAGGATTTTAAAGGCCACAAATGGAAAGTTTGACTTATTTTTAGAATTAGCAAAAATGACACTTGGAGAAAGGATAAAAACTAAAATTAAATTTGAAAAATATGCTGCTTCAAAAATTAGTCTTTGTCCTGAAGGAACATGGAAGATTTCAAATATTGAATTCTCGAATATTAAAAATATAAGTTCATTAGATTTAATGATTCCAATTGCAGATGTTGGTCAAAAAGTAAGTTCTTATAGAGGAATTGAAGATTTAATAGGTCTGTACTATTTATCTAATAAGAATTATGAAAATTTAATTACAGACATGTATGAAATTGATGAAAAACTTATGGTGGAATATGAAAAATCAGGTTAATAGTGTAGAAAAAATTAAAGTGTATTTAATAGAAGAACTTCACCATATTCAAATTTCAGATGTCTTTGTAATACCTAAAAGGGTTTTAAGTACTAAAAAAGGTTTTGATTTTGAAAATTATTATCAACAAAAAATTACCTCAAAACAAAAAGTTTATTATCTTAGAAGTTTTGGAGCAAATTTTTGTATAGTTCCTTATGCCCTGTTTAAAAGAGAAAAAGCAGTTGGTGTATTTTCTATAGGTAAAGGTTTATATGGAGAATCAGAAAAAGATATTATTTTAATCGAAAGTTTTTCCTATAATCCAGATCATATCCATAAGATGAGAAAAAAATATGAAAATATTTTAAAGAAAGTTAATGATATTTTAGATTATGAATATAAAAGCTTTAGGAGAGGAGATTTATTTTGGAGTACAGTTTCAATAAGCATGAATTAATATTGAATTTAGAAAAATCTGAATTCTTATATAAAGATGGATATGGACCAGGAGTGCCAATATTCACTCATAAAGGCATTAAAGTTATTGATAATTTCATTGAACTTTTTGAGAGAGAACTTAAAGAAAAGAAAATCAAATATTCAAAATTAGTGCATAAACACATGATTTCCTTAGATGATTTTCGGAAAGCATATAATAAAATTAATAACTATGAAAATGAAGTAATTAGAACAGGAAATACCTGTGTGATGTCTGATGCATTATTGCAGAATGTATTTTATTTAAAAAAAATTGCCTTTGTGGAAAACTATGTTAAAACAGTTTTTTCCGTTAATAGTATTTATAGAGAGAAAACGGGTAAGTTAATCCCACTTTATAGGGATAAAAATATTTTTCCTGTGGTTCAAATTGATCATTTAGTTCACAAAAGTAAATTGAACAAAACAATAGTCCTATTGAAAGATTTATATCTAAATTTTTACAAGAAGTTAGGAATTGAGATTAAGTTTTTAAAAGCCTCAGAAGTACCTGAATATGCTTCATTTGAATTATATTTTTTGGCTCAAGAAAAAAGTAAGTTTACTAAGTTAGGAATGATTTATGTTCTTTATAGTCAATTCAGACAGAATTTAAAATTATCCGATGAGTATTACTTAATAAATTCTGGATTCTCAGGTAAATCCCTATTTTATTCTATTGAATCTGCTTCCAATTATATGGGTGAACTATTTATACCTACCTCTTCTGTCCATATAATTAATAAAATTGCCAAATCCGACAAGCTTAATAAAGTGATAAAAATATTCAATGAAGAAAAAATTAGTTTCTATATAGATGAATATGAAAAAAATACATATAAAAAGTGGAAAAAGAGTGGAGACTTTGCTCTATTAGTCCTCCATGAAAAATATACATTACATATAAAAACCATGAATATGCCTGTAACTTTTAATAATATTAACACTATGATAAAGTGTTTGATAGATAACTTTTATAAAGTTTCTACAGAATTATTAAATTACAGTAGATCAAATATTCAACAAAATTTAGAAACCAGTACTTTGCAATTATGTGAAAATTGTATTACTTATTCTTATTATGGATTAATAGAAACTGAAAATACAATGACATGCCTAAATTGTGGAAAAGTGATAAATTATTTGATTTTTAACATTGATCCAAAAGATCGTTTTTATTAATTGCATTCACTTACTTATTCTAAGAATCTAATAACCATAGTTATGAATTAATTTATATGAATGGTAAATTCTAAATCATTTAGCAAGAGGATTTAATTGAAAAATTTTGTTTTTATCTTTTCTACTTTATTTTCATGCATGGGCAATTCTATGTACTTAATTGCATTGATATATGTGCTATTTTCAACAACTGAAATAGTGGAGATATTAGTTTAATTATATTATGTTCAAAGTACCAAGTATCATTTTTTCTCCCCTATTTGGAAATTTAGCCGATAGATATAATTCCAAACATTTGTGTCAATTCTCAGATACTATAAGATTTATTCTCATATTTACAGTATCAACAATTTTTTCTGGTGTTAATCTCAATTCAACGATATTTTTCGGCACTGTAAACTCAATACGGAAATTTGAGTTTTTCAATTTTTGTCATGACCAGAATAATGTTGTCTATCGTTAAATCTTGCAAAAATGTGAGACTCACCCATAGAAATTTACAGTGCCGCCTGTATAAATCATGGAAATTTCAAATTAACAGACTGAAAATATGCAAAAATGTAAAACAATTACAAACACAACATAAAAAACAACTGTCAAAAAAAGAATAAAACACAAAAATATAAAAACAAAAAACACTAAAAATACAAAAACACTTTAAGAACTACTGATAATATTTAGATAAGATATTATAATTGATTTAGTTTAAATATAATTAAACTAAATAATTTGAACTAACTGATTTAGATCAGTGATTCAGGTTATTAATATTGGATTACTAATTTAACGGATTTGAATACATAAGGTGTAAAAATGGAGTTTTTCGATGTTATTGAAAGTAGATATAGTGTACGAGGATATAAAAAAGATAAAATTGAGAAAGAAAAATTAGATAAGATTTTAGAAGCTGCTACATTAGCTCCAACAGGGGTTAATTATCAAAGTTTTAAAGTTTTTGTAATTGACACTGAAAAAAATAAAGATAACTTAAAAAAAATTTATGCTCAGGATTGGTTTATTGAAGCTCCATTGGTTTTATGTGTTGTTGCTAATAAATCTAAAACATGGACAAGACCATGGGATGCTAAAAATATATCAGATATTGATGCAACTATAGTGATGGATCATATAATTCTTGCAGCTACAAATTTAGGTCTTGGAACTTGTTACATTGCAGCATTTAAAAAATACGAAGCTATTAAATTTTTAAAATTATCAGAAGAGTATGAACCAATTTTATTTAGCCCTCTTGGATATTCAAATGCAGATAGAGCAGATAGACCAAGAAAACCTATAAATGAGATAGTAGAATACATATAATCATTTAATAATGATCACATTTAATATTTCATCAATTTGATTACTCTATAATCTTTTAATAATTGTTTAATACTGATATATGATATTATTCAAGTATAAAAAAGCATCAAAAGACTGTGTGATATTTAATAATATTTTAATTTCTTTATTAACTTTTTAAAATCATATTATGATTTTATAATGGTTATTATTTGAATTAATGATGGAATAGTCTTTATAAAGAACAAAAACTATCATATTGTTTTTTACATGTTTTTTAAAACCCGAATAGATTAATAATTATTAATCATTGAATCAGATAGTTTTTAATAGATTAATTAAAAATTGAAAAGATTTTATTTTTATTAAAATTAAATTTTTATCTTATTAATTTTTTAAATATTCATGTTTGATTTTTATTTATAAAAAATATCTAATATAATTTTTTTAATTATATTTTTAATGGTTTTAATCTATTTTAAAAAACTTAATTTTCAACTGATAATTTTTTATTTTAGTTTAATTTACAATTTTAAACTTTTTAAAAATATTATTAAATTTTAACCATATTATCCAATTTCAAGTTTTAAGAGTTATTATTTACTTAAAGAGAGAGAGAGAGAGAGAGAGTTAAATGTAATATTTGAAAACTTTAAATTAATTAATAAGGATTTTAATAAGTTTTAACAAGTTTTTATTTTTTGATTAAAATAGGCACATTTATATATGAAGTGTGTTATAAGTAGTTATTGGAGTATATTTTTAAAAAATATATTCCACTAAATGAAACCAACATTATTAAGTATCTAAGTGAAGTTATTACTTTTCATGCAAACTTTTGGTTTTCGGTGAAATAAATCATTTAACTTATTATAATACTTAAAAACATTGAAAAAAATTCATTGTTTTAATATAATGGGTAGCATTTAATTTAGAGGTACTTTAATATTAAATTGGTTGTTTTAATTTAAAACAATGAATTTTTTACAGTGCCTAATTATTTCATATAAAGAAGGTGATAATCTATGTTTAAGAAAAATATTGAAAAAATTGGTTTGTTGGTGTTGTTAACATTAATTTCAGCACCAATGGCAATGGCAAACGGAGTCATGACCAATACACAGAATTTAGGTTCAACTACAGATGTAGATATAGTTGAAACTATTAATCACTGTTTGAACTGGTTCATTGATCAAAAATGGAATATTTTCGGTCATCAAATAGTCTTGAGAGATTACCTAACTCAATCTCATATAGGTGTTACTACAGATAGCGAAGGCATTTATCATGGTGTGATGACTGGTAGTATAGATTTAAGTTCATTTATCTCAATGTTAAAAGGCGATTTTGAATTGGGAATGAATTTTGAATCTTATGATGGTATAGTTCATTATATTCCAAATAGCTCACACCTAATTATAAATGGTTGGACAATCAATCTTCCGTTTTAATTGTTATGGATTATATGGTTTATCTCTACTATTTAAATATTAATTTATTTAATGGTTGTGTAAAATTTAAGGTGGAAATTCTCTAATTTCCACCCTTTTTACAGCTTATATTTTAAATAGTAATTATAATAGTATGGAGGGGTTTTAATTAAAGCCTTAATAAAATTAAGATGTAAATCCCTTAAAACTATGGTTAAACTCATGTTAAAAGTGAGTGGGAAAGAAAAGACTATAAGAAAACTAAGAGAAGGGGGATATGATAAACTTGCCCAATGGATTGAGGATAAATATCCTTAAAGAAAAGATAAAAAATAAGATTTTCATGATATTATATTTAATATTGATGGGATTCGTCTATGTAACCAGTTATTTAGGAACGTGCCCAATATGTCCCTAAAAGATACTAAAATATTAGAAACGAATTTAGATCAAATTACTAAATTAATCGGAATCGGTGCATTATTACCAATTTTTATTAATTATCTTGTTTCGATGATTGAAAAAGTCTTAAATGTAAGAAAATTTGAATATCATCTATCAGGATTTTTAGTATTACTGATTTTAGGATTAATTTTCTATTTGATATACATGGTATCTAATAAATTATTTAAAGAAGATAAATTAAAAAGTATATTAGTAGTATTGTCTTTTATTTTATTATTGATAATTGTGTTTAATAAGATAATTTTGTCAATGCTTGTTTGTAAAACCTGTGGAGGTTAGATAATGAATAAAGAAATAAAAGGTTTAGTTATAATTGGATTAATACTGACTTCAATAGTTGGTAGTAGTTTTGCATTCAATATGCAATCCAGTATGAATAATACTCAATCAAGTTATTATGATGGAGTTTTAGCAGATACAAGTAATATTGAAGTTGTTCAAAGTAAGACTGGAGCTTTAGTAGATATTTGTGATGATAATCCATGTGATAATCTAGTCACATATTATAATTTCACAGGAGCTAATAATAAAGATTTATTAAATATTCTCAATGATAATATTAAAAAGAGTGCTGAGAATAATTCTGATTTTAGCAATATTGAAATAGTAGGGTTTGATATTAAGCCTATTAATAGTGATTATTTTAATGTTACAGTTGATGAAAATAATACTGTTAAAGTGGTTCAATTACAAAATGTAGGTAATAATGAACAAGTCATGTTCTTATCAATAAATTTAATACTTCATAATAAAACTACAGGAGATGTTGCTAATATTGTAATTAGCAATTTTTTAGCTGATAAAAATCCACATATACCAAATGTAAATAAAGAGGTAGTTAATCCACAGGTAAAACTATTTTTATCCGATGGATTTTGTAAACATGCTTGTAATCTACTTGGAACAATGTGTGCTGGAGCAATGGCCGAGTGGGAAGTATGCGCAGCACTAGGCATTGGAGGCATTGCTTGTATAGCTGTCATCGGAATTGGATACTATGCAGTTTCTCAAGGAGGATGTCCATGGGCATGTAGCGGAATTCCAGGACCTTGGTAGTGAGAAAATTAATGAATTTGAACTTATTAAAAATTCAAGCAAGTTTAAAATAAGGTTCAATAGATTTTTAAAGAATTGTAATAGTTGAAACCCGCACAAATTTGCAGTATCTATTTTTATAATGTGAGTAGTAAAATAGTATCTATGACAATTTCCTTAGATCATTATAACTCAATTTTTTTGGAGATGATTGTATGTCTGATTGGCATGAATATAGAAGTTTTATAAAGGATTATAGAAGAAAGTATATTAATAAAAATTTACAAGTTTGGGTATCTTTTTCTTTGGTGTTAATGATTATTTTTTTGATATCAAAGATGTTAATGAATGTGTATATTGTTTATTTATCAGCATATTCTTATGCACTTGCACAAATTTTTGTTAGCACACTATTTTTTATAATTTATAACATAAAACATTTTGGAGATAAAAATACTTGGAAGTTTTATTTAAATTGGTGATGATAAATATTGTATTTGCAGTATTTATTGTGATGTTTCCATAGAAACAAAGGAGGTTTAAACGAAATTCAACCAACTTTTTAAATAATAGCTGAACATGTGTAAATTTGCAGTCTCACTTCATGTGTGCTTATCATTACAAAACTGCAGTATGTATTAACATCTGTTTAAGAGGAAGTTGCATGATTATTCATGATTTGTCATTGACTCATGGTTCATGGTTGTGAATATAATGATTGTTGAGCATTTCATGTATTGAAAAGTGTCAATTGCAATTATTACTTATCAGGTGCAACAACCACTTAAACAATATATATTTAGTTGTATATTGACATAATTCTTTCTCTGTAGAAGTCGTGGGGAAATTTTTAACGTGTTTTTGAGTGATTTTTTGGAGGTTTTGATTATTAATATTAAAAAAATTTTACATTTATGGCTTTTCTCTATTGAGAAAACTTTACAGTTTTCTACTTTTTTAATGGTCATATCTTTGTCATTAATTTTTGTTGATATTTTGACTATGTAAAAAATTCAGTGGGTGAAATAATTTTTCCATGATTTTGATCCCATTTAACTCTTTGAAGATCTAAATAAACTTCAATACTTTCAATAGTCTTATATAACTTCT
>JAITGU010000137.1 GCA_031280375.1 Candidatus Methanovirga procula
TGTTTTAAATACAGATGTTGATGAATGTATTATAGTACTTGGTCACTTTAAAGATGAAATCAAAAAAGAAATCTTAAAAATAAATGATGATAGAATAAAAGTAGTGTATAATAATCCTAAAATTTCAATATATCAAAGTAACAAATATACAATATTTATTTATATTAGTAAAAATAAAAATATACCTAATAAATGATAAAGGGATAATAATGACTTTAAAAGGAAAGTTGTCTTTGGGATTAGCAGATTTTGAAGATATAATAAAAGAAGGTAAGATTTATGTTGATAAAACAGAGCTGATAGAGAAAATAGTGAAATTGAAGATGAAATACTATTTCTTATCAAGACCAAGAAGGTTTGGTAAATCATTATTTATAAGCACGCTTAAAAATCTTTTTGAAGGGAAAAAAGAATTGTTTAAGGATACATATATCTATGATAAATGGGATTGGGAAAATTCATATCCTGTTATAAGATTAGATTTAAGTATTCCTAAATCAGAGAACAAAGAAAGATTTGAAAAATCATTGAATAATTACATGGACTCTATAGCAAAATATGAATTTGGATTAGAACTTAACTCAGAATATGCTAACGATAAATTAAAAGAATTGATAGAAGAAATTCATGAATATAATAAGAAAAAGGTTGTTGTTTTAATTGATGAGTATGATAAACCAATACTTGCTAATATCAGTGATGTAGAGATAGCTGAAAGCATTCGTGATAATATTTTAAAGGATTTTTATGGAATTTTAAAAAGTGTAGAGAATAAACTTAAACTTGTTTTCATAACTGGTGTCAGCAAATTCACTAAGACCTCAATTTTCTCTGATTTAAATAATTTAGTTGATTTGACCATTAGAGAGGATTTTTCAACTATCTGTGGTTATGGTCAAAATGAACTTGAAGATTATTTTAAAGATTTTATCATTGAAAATAGTAAAAAACAAGGTGTCTTAGAAGAAAATTTACTTAAATTAATTAAACAGTGGTATAATGGTTATAGTTGGGATGGGAAGAATTTTCTTTATAATCCTTATTCAATTTTGTCTTTTTTTGATACTAATGAATTTGATAACTATTGGTTTGAAACTGGAACACCAAGTTTCTTAATTGAAACTATGAAAAAACAAGGCAATATGAGTGTTTTATTTGATAAAAATTTAACTTTGTTTGGTTCTTTTCCTAACTTTGATGTAAAAAATCTTGATTTGAAAACTGTGCTCTTACAAAGTGGTTATTTGACAATTAAAAAGAAAATCATTAATTTAGGTGAATTAACTGAGTATAAGTTAGATATTCCTAATAAAGAAGTTCGTGAGTCATTGTTTAGTTATATTTTAGGTGTTTTTACCAATAGGACTGGTGAGGATGCTTATCCAATAGCTAAGGACATGTTTAGACAAATAATCTCCTTAGATCAGGCAGGTTTTCAGAGATCCTTAGAAATATTATTTAAAAGCATTAACTATAGCCTACATTCAAGACTTAATGACATGGAAGCTTTTTATCATGTTTTATTCTTATCTTGGATGCGAATAATCGGTTTTGATATTCAAGGCGAAGTTATACAATTAGAGAACAGGTTAGATGCAGTATTGATTAAGGAGGATTATGCAATTGTCTTAGAACTTAAATACGATGAAAATAAAAGTTTGGATAGCTTGTTAGATGATGCCATTAATCAAATTATAGATAGTGGTTATTATAAGCCTTATCAAGATAAAAAAATCATCCTTGTTGGGGTTGCATTCAAGCACAAGGAGATTAAATCCAAACTTTTGAAAATTTGATTTGAAGAATTCGATAAGCCTTATAAGACTAATCTATCTCTCTTATGCTTAATTTAATTATATCAGATCCTAAGTTATCATTTTTCAATCACCCACAATATTTATACTTATTCCAGTAATCAATAGTACTAATATCTATTATTCCATACTTATCTTCTTTTTATTATTCATTATATTCTCCTCTTTTGATATTCTCATAGTTATACTTATTATTTTAAAGATATATTTAAATATTTAGGTTTTAATCTTAAAATTAAAACTTATTTATTTTTTTAAAGTTAAAATTTAATCTTTTTAAAGTTTAAATTTATAATTACATTAATTTAGACACAGTTTCAACAATATAATCTAAGTTTTCTTTATTTAAAGATTTTGGACTTAGATTTTTAATTTCAATAGCTATCCCCTTTTCTTTCACTCGATTATAATTTGGGCATCTTGTTATAAATGAACTTTTATCTATTTTAAACTCTTTTTTTAGTTCAATAGCTATTTTTTTTGGGTTATCTGTTGATAATATAACATTTATTCCTCTTTCATCCTTATGAATAACATTTTCCAAATTTTTTTTCAAATATTCACATGTTTTAACAGCTATTTTAAAGAATTTTTCACCACTATCTATTTCATGTATTAATCCTTTAGCTATTTGATTATTTAATGATAGTGTTTTAATTAATAGATTAGATTTTTCAAGTAATCCTTGGTTATTTGTTGATATAAAACCACCATATCCAAGGTTTATTATTTTTGGAGAGCCTGTTGAAGAAACAATAATGTCAGAATATTTACCATTTCCTAACTTTTTTTCATTGTCTAATATTCCTCCTGAGGCATCTTCAATAAGAATCAAATTATTTTCATTTGCAAATTTAGATATTTCTTTAATTGGTTGTTCGGCTGTGTATCCTGCAAAACTTGTTAATAGTATTGCTCCTTTAGGACAATCATCTTCATTTAGATTTTTAATAGCTTTATCAATTTTTTCAGTATTAATTACGCCTTTATTGGTTTTTATTTCTATAACCCCTTTACCTAAAAATTTAGCTATTTGTTTGAATCCATGCCAACCTCCTTGATCTGGAATTAGGATAGGTGAATTTATTGAATTTAAACAGACTAAAATAGCTGAATTTCCACTATTAACTAATTTAACATTTTTATGATTAGTCTTAGATTTGATTTTATTCTCTGCTTTTTTAATATAATCTTCATCTTCATAATCCTTGTAAGCATTGGAAATAGCTATTCTGGCTTCTTTTGATGGTTTTCTAAATTCAAAATTCATGAATAAAACCTCAACTTAAAAAAATGAAATAAAAGCTTCAAATTAAACCTTAATTTAGTTAAGAAAGGTTTTATAATCTTTATATTCGTTAATGTTTATTAATTCTGATTCATGTTTTTCTTTAATTGCGAAGAATTTAAAACCTTCTTCAAACATTTCTCTTAGTATTGGGTTTAAATCACTGTCTTTATTTTCTAAAAATCGCATAAGTTGATTTTTATCAGTGGCAAATGGCATTCCAAGACCTTCAGCTGAATCCAATTCTCCAATCTCTCTTCTTCTAAGAACTGTTAATACTTTATTTTGTTCGTTGTCTTTAATCTTATTTAAATAGGTGTTAATAAGATTTTGATAGGTTCCAGTGCTTATGTTTGATTGGTCACCAGCAACAGCTAATATGTATTTTGATTTTGAATTTATTAAAGCATTGTATAATGAGACAGAAAGATCTATTCCTATAGGATTATTATACACTACTTTTATTCTATCATCATTTATTTTTAAGATTTCTTTTTTGATTTCATCTTTAAAGTGACCAAGTACTATAATACATTCATCAACATCTGTATTTAAAACA
>JAITGU010000161.1 GCA_031280375.1 Candidatus Methanovirga procula
TAACATGATATTAATTAATATCCTTTCTCCTATTTAAATATTATGCCAATATAACATTTTTTAGATTTATTTTTACATCGGCATCACCATGCCACCCACTGAATTTTTTACAATGTCGAAAAAATTATGATGGAAAAACCAATATGATAATCTATAAAGAATTTTGATAAAGTTTCCACTGAGAATATAATTAAAAAACCTAAGCCTATACCTATATATGATAAAATACTAAATATATGCGGATTTCTAAATTCCAAAAGCATATATGAATATATCATATCAAAAACTACTATTGCAAATGGGAACAGTATAAAAGTTAAGATATATGAGTTCATAGAAAATGTTCCACTTAATAAGATGCTATAACCTGTTATCAGTGCTACTGATGAAAAAATCGTATATGGGTAGGTTAAAGCAATTATAGACAGTAATTTCCCAAACCATATTTCTTTAATAGTTATAGGAATTGTGAGCATATTTTCTAATCCCAAAGTTAACTTTTCATTCCAAAATTTCTCCTGAATTAGTGGTAAAGTCATTATCAATGTACTTAATGATGGCATCACAATACAAATAATATATACAGATAACATATGATTGTTATCCTGTTGTGAATGAACGGCAAAAAATAATAGACTAAACAAAGCTATTAATACCATTGAATTCACGATTAAGGAAATAAAATAAGTTTTATTTCGTGTTGTTTCCTTAAATTCTTTTTTAAAAATTATTTTAATTTGATTGATATTCATTTTGATCACATGCTATTATCTTTTTATAGTAATCTTCAAGAGATGTTTTTTCAATCCAATAGGTTATAATATCCTCTGATTTTAAGTCTATATTTTGTTTGGCATATATAAATGAAACCGTGGTACCATCTACTTTTGGCTCAATAATCATATTTTTCATAGTATTAATAAATTTTTCAACTGCCTTTTCATTTTTTAAAACTATAAACATTTTGTTCATGGAAAATTCATGTTCTAAATCTTTTAATCCCCCATGAAAAATTATTTTTCCTTTATTTATAATTGCTAAGTGTGTGCAAATTTTTTGAACTTCCCCAAGATCATGTGATGAGAAAAATATGGTTTTTTCTTCTTCAAATAATTTTTCTATTAAATTTCTGATTAGTTCTCTTGACTCAAAATCAATTCCATTTGTAGGTTCATCCAATATTAATATTTCTGGATCATGTAATATTGCTCGAGCGAATGATAATCTTTTTTTCATTCCATGAGAGTATTCTAATACTTTATTATCTCTCCAATCATGCAATTTTAATTTCTTTAGAAGTTTATCAGCTACTTTATTTGCTTTTTTAGAATTAAATCCATATAATTCTGCCCAATATACAAGGTTTTCAAAACCAGTTAAGTTTAAATATAGAGCTGGCGAGTCTAACATGACCCCTATTTTCTGTTTCTTTTTAATAGATTTTTCATTATCATTATAAGGATCCATATTTAATATTTTAACTTCTCCAGAGCTTGGTTTAATTAACCCCGATAGTAATTTAATAGTTGTAGTTTTTCCAGCACCATTAGGACCAAGATAAGCAAATATTTGACCTTTTCCTACATTTAAAGAAAGATTATTCAAAGCATGAAAGTTACCATACAATTTATCACATGATTTTATTTCTATTTCATTCATTATATCTCCCATTTATAATTTTAGAACATTGCAATTATTATCACATTTTGAATTGTAATAGGATATAAGCTTTATGATTTTTGGCACTGTAAAATACATACAAAAATCAGTTTGCTACCCATAAAAATATTTCTATGGACTGTTTCAAACCTCGAACTATACAATTTTTACAAAATCCTAAAAATTCACAATTTCCACATGTGTTTGTTTGAGGTAATGGAATTTATTTACTTTTAAATCCTGAATTTTAATACAAACTGATAAATACTATACAAACTAATCACAAAAACTAAATTTTCACTACAATATTGAGAAGATACGAAAAAATAAAAAAACTATAAAAACTATCATATATAAATGAAACTTAACTATAAAAAAGTAGTTAAAAAGAGAAATATGTTTGGATTAACAATTAAGCACTCAAAAGTTCATATTATTGGTTTAATTGTTAGTTACTTGTATTACATTTTTTTTAATTTTAAATCTTATTTTATTAAAATAATTTATTAATGATAGAGATATAATGATAGATAGTCATTTTCATGGAGATTCAAGAACTGTGGAAGATTATGAGAAGATGTCGATTGGAGGAATAACAGAAGCTATTAGCTGTTCCTATTATCCCTATGAAATACTGAAACCATCTGTACTTATAACCCATTTCAAAAGAATATTGCACTTTGAAAAAGAAAGAGCTGAAAAAGAAAGAATTAAGCTAAATACTGCTTTGGGAATTCACCCAGCCAATGTATTTCCAAAATATAAACCTGTATTAGATGAAATAAAGAAATTTATAAAACAAAAAGATATAATAGCTATTGGAGAAATAGGTTTGGAGACTATGAGTTGTGAAGAAGTGGATATATTCACTAAACAATTATTAATAGCTGATGAAACAAAAACAAAAGTAATAGTCCATACTCCACGTCAAAATAAGTTAAATGTAGTGAAAAAAACAAAAGAAATATTATCAGAGAATATTGATCCTAAGTTAGTGATTATTGATCACATCAACCATACTGTTGTTGATGAAGTAATTGACGAAGAGTACCAAATTGGATTGACAGTCCAGCCAGAAAAAATGACAAGTGCTGAAGCTATTGCCATTCTCTCTAATTATGGTTTTGATAAGTTCATGTTAAATAGTGATTCCAGCTATTCCAGGTCTGATGTTTTATCAGTTCCAAAAACAGCCCGATTATTAAGAATAGAAGGATATAAAAAAAATAATGTGGAAAAAGTCTCTAAATTGAATGTTAAAAACTTTTTTGATCTATAAACTCACATTAAATTATATGAACATCTATGTGGTTTTTAAAAATGGATATTTTAAAATTTAAAGTTAAATAAACTTTTTTAGTTTCTAATGATAATTATTTTATAAATATAAATCATTAATGGAACAATGATTATTTTGAAACAAATATAAATTATAAATTAATTAATTCCAATAGTTCATTATGAAAATACAACTATGCTTAATTGTCCTGCTTTTTCAAACAAATGATAAATTTATTAATTTTTAAAATAAATTGTTCGCATAATTTAATAATAAATAAATAAACTGTATCTATTATTTTAAATAATTTGATATAATATATTTACAAATAATTAAAATAATGAAGATCATATATCAATAATAATATCTGTTTATGTAGATAATTAAATGTAAATATTTAAATATCAAATAATAAAGAAGTTATAGTTGAACTATATCAAATAATTAGTACAGGTGACTTTATAATGAATAATTTTAGAAAGAAAATTTTATATATTTTCTGTTGTGTGTCTCTATTAACCATATTTATAGTTTCGGCAACAAACATAAAAGACAATACTGAATCTGTATTGTACAATACAAGTGATAATATGTCATTTAATATAACTGCTACTCCACATAGAGTCAATGATAATACAGCATACATTCAACTAAATATATCAACAAAAGGAAAAAATAATAAGACTTTTATATTAAATAATGAGACTAAAATAAAATTTAATAATACTAACATCTCTCAAATAAATACAGACAATTTTACATACTATAATGGTATGAATAAAATTTTAACTCTCAAAGAGAATAATACCAAATCATATGTGACTTTAAATATAAGTTTCCAAGAAAATAACGATCAGATAATTGTGACTTCAAGCGATGAAAATACATCAGATATAGATTCTATCTCATCAAGTCCCAATGATGAATTCAAACTTATTAAAACTTCATCAGCCCCAAATACTCCTGTCTACTTAATAATCAGTCAAACTTTAAGTTATTATAATCCAAACTATATAAAAAATAGTGGTGTCACACATGTAATTATTAATTCTCGTTGCGATGGAATAACTCAAAATAGAATCAACGATTTTACTAATGCTGGACTATATGTTCAATTTTATACTGCTTGTTTCTACGATTTTAATAATGGATGGGATATGAACTTTGATAGAGCAAAAAATAGAGTATTCAATTCATTAGATGATCTTAATCGTTATAATGGGGTCGATGGATTTGTATTGGATTATATTCGATCTCCAAATGCTTACGACAACAATCAACATTTAGTCAGTGATCTTATTAAAGAAGTTAGAGACAGATATCCTAATAAACAACTAAGTGCATTTATCATGCCTAAAGAAGTCGGTGCTGAAGTTTATGGACAAAATATAGATTGGATTAAACCTAACTTAAACAACATAATGATAATGGCTTACAAAGGTAACTATGGCAAAAATAGTGATTGGATCAAGTATATTAACTCCTATTTCTACCAAAAAGTAAGTGGTAGTAGCTGTACAGTTGTTAGCATAGTACAATCTTTTAGAAGTGATCGTGATCCATCTAAATTAAGCAGAGATGAGCTTTACAGAGACATGGATAAAGGATTGTATGGTGGAACTTATGGCACTGGATTGTTCCGCGGTGGTTTAAATAATTTAGATCCTGATAGACCTTATGTTCCAAGATCAACTTAGTTGGAAGTATTTTTTAAATTATACTCCAAATAGCTTTATAATTTAAGCTTATAATCAAGTTAATCTTCCTCTTTTCTTTTTTTTCTTTTTTGTATCCATAGTTTATCTATTCAAATGGTGAAACAAGCTCTTTATGAAGTTTTTTAATTCTTTCAACAGGTTTTTGATAATCATCTATTTTAGATTTCCATTTATCGATAGTGAACTCTAAATCAACTTCTTCAGAACCATTTAAAAGATTATCACTATGTGCCACTATTTTTTCTTCTAATGTAACAGGAATGTAATCTTTTTCAGGCAATCCTAATATTTTAGCTTCTTTTTTCGAAATACCAGCACCAATATGTCTTTCAATAATTTTGGCTACTTTATCGCTAAACCCATACTTAATAGATATTTCAGAGCCAACAATACCGTGTTTTATTCCATTAGTTCTACTACGACCGATATCATGTAAAATAGAACCTTGTTTAACAAGTTGTATATCAACATTGAAATTCTTAGATATCTTAACAGCTTTTTTACAGACAGCTATTGAATGATCTATCACCCATTTTGGCAACCTTCTTCTTTTAAAATAGCCAATAACATAAAATAGCTTCCAGAAACATAATACAGTTCATAACCTAACATTGCATCTAATCATTCTAAAATATTGAATATAATTATTTTATAATAAAAACAAGAGCATTTAATAAATTTATTAAAAAAATAAAATACTTCATAAAAAAAATGAAAAATAACGGAACCTCCGTTTCCTAAGCTCCTCACTTTCTTCGAAACAACGGGAATTTCATTCCCTAAATTTCTCGTTCTACTCGAAACCAAAGATTTTCGAACTTCAAAATTAAAATTTTTAAGTAAAAAATTATTAAAAAAAATTTTTCTTAAATAGAACCAATTGAATAATAAAAAAATGTAGAAATATTAGTTACAAACTTAATCAGAATATGAGTTAAGTTAAAAAAATCATTGAAGATAAATGATTACTTTTCATAAACCACTTTAGCACTGAGTCCTAAAACTTACTAAATTATTTGGAGAATACTATTTAGAGAAAAGCTTGTTTACTTCCATGCAAATTTTTTTATATTTTTTTATCTCTTTTTCAATGCTTAATACTCTTTCATTGTTATCTTTAAAAATAAATTTATTGCCGCAATCTGGACAAATAAACTCTAAATCATTCGCACGATTATAATCAACTCTTAAATGATCATTTTCACATACAAAAAACATATTATCTTCTTCAAATCTTAGCAATTTTTCTAATCTATTAACATACATTTCATATTTTTCATTAAGATTTAAATAGACATTGTTAGTATCAAATTTCCAAAAATAAGTATACCATTGAGTTTCAGGATTTTTATTCCTTTTATAAGTTGTTAAACCACAATCATAAAGTTTGTATAAAATTTTTCTAACTATATTTAGTTTAATATTAGTTTTTTCTGCTATCTCTTCATCATAGCCTACATCATCTAAGAGACATTCGACTATGGTAATGTTCTCCTCATCTTCAACAATCCCATTTAAATATTCTAAAACTATCTTATTTTTTAACATTCCTTTTCCTCTAATATATTTAAATATACGATTTAATGGATATAAAAGCTTTATTCAATATAATGAACATATTTCATTATTTAATTTTTAACAAACATATCTAAACACTATCCAATTTATTCATAAAAATAAGCATGTTTTAAGTGTATTGCATCGTAAAGTATCAAGCAAACAAGCTATTTTTAAATCAATTCACAAAATCCTGATTTAAAAAGTGAAAATAAATTATTTGTGTTATTAAGTATGTTCATGAAAAATAAATGATAAGTATTTTTCAAAAATAGTTTTTCATGATAGAACTAAAAACAAAATCTATTTATTTAAAAATTTATTTATTTAAAATTAACCACTATACAGAAAATAAATTTTAAAACTATTATGACATATTATGAAATTTATTATATATATTTTTTTTTATGGGATAGAGACTGTAAAAAAGTGTGGAGGTTTTCATAGTTTTCATCACCAATTTCACGATCCGCTGGGAAAAGACATATTTCACAATATAAAGGATTTATGATTTCACAATTCTGATAATTTACACTTGAAATGTAACTAACCATAATTCACGAATTAAAAACCGTTAAATTTATATATCAAAAACTATATATTATTAATAATGGCATTAATATCTTTAAAAACAATAAAAAATAATGTGTCTTGTGCTCAAACTAAATTAACGGATTTTAAGGATGGTCAACCTGATTTGGGTGAAGTGTTGGGAAATGCTTTAATTAGTGAAAAAAAGGTTATTGTTCCCGATAATAATGTTAATGTTGGAAGATAAGCATTTTGAGCATGATAACCCTATATTATTCTCATTGTGGCTCAATTGACCATGAAAAAGCTGGTTGGAGATCTGTTAAACCTACTTTAGATAATGGTGAAAAAAGTTTGAAATTACTGAAAATCCTTTGGATTACTGAAAATCCTTTGGATTACTGAAAATCCTTTGGATTTTCATAATTACAAAAATTAAAAATTTTTGGTAATTTTTGGTAATTGAATTACAAGGGCATTATTGTAAATCATGCCATCGTAAAATTCTCAGCACATATTTTCAAAGAAAAAATACAGAAGAATCAGATGAAAATATGGGTAAATCGGATGATTTAACTGAAAATATAGAAGATAAAATTGTTAATAATGGGATAAAATGTAAGGTCCGTGATTTAATCCAGAAAATAAGTATATCGCTTCGTAATGCTGTATGGACTTTGAGATCTTTCCTTAATATTTGATATTTCACATCAAACCATAAAAAACTGGTTAAAAATTGATGAAATATAAAATAAAAAGAGTAGATAATCGTATTATCCGTGAAAACATTCTATGCAGTGATTTTTATGTCTGTGATGAACAATATGAATATATTGACAGTGAAAAGATGTATAGGGTGAGTCTTTTATGATAGTTTTATTAAAGAATCCTAATAGCCGCAAATGATGCCTAAAAGAACTAAAAAAATATAAAAAGCTTATATATCAAATGTAAACTGAAAATCAACCATTTTATAAAGTTTAATAAGCGATGGATTTAAAACTTTATGAAGGTTTAACCAATGATTTAAATGTTACCCATCAAAGTTGCATATTTCATGTGTTGAAAAATAAGTAAAGATGTTATGAGTTATTTGAAGAAAAATAAAGTTAGTGAATTCACATTTTATAGCAACTGTCCATGTATTTAACTAAATATTAAATGAAATATTAAGGTCACATGATTATAAAAAAGTTTATCTGAGTTTGAGTTATTGTTAGATGATTTTAATTATTTTGAACCTGTTTTACAGGATATAATCGTTGATTCTATTATTCCTAACATTTAAAGGCTTATTCGTCATGTTAAACTTAATTTAATTCCAAGAACCTCTAATCAAGCAGAGCAAAGTTATAGTATAACTAATCCTAAGGAGATTAAAAAGTTATAAGGCTATTGATGAGATGTTAGAGTATTTGGCTTTGAATATGACTAAAAATCCAGTTGATAATAATAGAATGATAAAAGTAAGGCAATATATTGCAAATATACTAAAAACGAACCCATACATCTAAAACTCCACAAAAGTTTACAACCTCGTTTTTATTAAATAAACCAATTCATAAAAACACATAAAAATTGATTTTCTAATAAAAAAACACACTAAAAATATTAAATACTTTTTTTTCAAATAGAATAACATTATAAAATATACATATAAGTTATCATATCGCAATAATAATAAAAATAAAATCAAAATAGCAATAAAATACTGTTTTAATCAATTTAAATTATTATTTAATAAATTCAACCATAATTAAAACAATTGAAGTTGAACAATCCAATCTACCCTATTATTATTAACTTAATTTAATAAATAAATACTCATTTATTTATGGAGTGGTGAATTTAAGACCAATCACTCCAAAAATCACTATTAAAAGAAAAATTATTCTTAAAAGTGACCTTGACTCTCTTAAAAATAACATTCCTATTATTACAATACCTAAAGATCCAATAGCGACCTCAACCGCATATGCAGTACCTAATGGTAATTTTTTTAAAGCTTCTGTCATTAAGTACATACTTCCAATTAAAAAAATTAGATTTAAAGCTGTATAAACAGGTTTAGTATACATTTCTGACAACAGTGGAAGAGTATAACCCCATCCAATGTCCAATATAGCTGATAAGATAATTAATATCCAAGGGTTCATTTTATCATATTATATCATTAAAAATTAGAATAATAAGTTAGCTTTAATCCTTTTAATATAATTATTATATTATAATTCTCTTAATACAGAATCTATAATCTCCATTCCAGAATTAAGGATGGAATAATCTATACATGATGATGGCATTATTTTTACTACCTCATCATGAGCACCGCATAACTCAAGAATTAAACCCCTTTGGAAACATTTTTCTCGAATTTTAGCTGCATATTCTGGGTTTGAAAAAACTATTCCATTTACAAGACCTTTGCCAACTATTTTGCCATCTACATCATTATGGTTTCTTAACATTTTCATCAAGTGTTTTATAACTAAATCACCTTTTCAACTTCTTTAGACAAAGAATTGTCTTTCCAGAAAGCTTCTATTGCTGCTGTAGCTGATACAAATGCAAGATTGTTGCCACGAAATGTCCATTATGTTGACCTGGTTTCCATACATCTAATTTCGGATTAATCAAAACAATAGACATTGGTAAACCAGAGCCAGATAATGACTTAGATAAAGTAATAATATCTGGACTGATGATAAAAAACCCTAAAATTGATGAAAAAATAGTGTTCAGCAAATCTGAATATTTTTACATTATAAGTTTATCACCATAATTTTTGGCAGTGCCTTAAAAGTACATTATTTTTTATAAATAATCTTATAAAAATTAATTTAATAAAATAAATTTACTAATAATGTTTATTTTATATTTCAAGATTAATTATTAAATTTTTTTTATATTATTAAATTCCAAAAGTTTATTTGAAAATAATTGAATATCCAGAAATAATATATACAATTCACTATATTAAATATTTTTTTTTATCTTTTTTTAATTAATTTATTTTTATATATTATGTATTTTTATATATTATGTATTTTTATGCATTATAAATTTTCTCTTTTTAAGAGGTTGTAAAGTTTTGTGGAGCTTTTCTTTATATTGCCTCATTTTCCATGAATAGAGCTAAATATTCTAATAAACCTTCAATTACTGAAAATCTCCGATTTTCATAATTACAAAAATCTTTGATTTTTGGTAATTTATGTGTTTTCCGTGAATGCATTATTTTCTGCTATAGGATATTTAATGAATGCATCATGGAGTGACACCCTGTATTTCTTTTTTCCATCAATGCATATTTCTTGCTCATTCATAAACATAAATAGCTGATAATCGGTTAAATTTACGAATAATCCTATTTTTTTCCTTTTTAACTTTATTAACATCTATTTTAAGGAAATTTTTAACAGATTGATGAGATATGGTGAGATTTAAGAATATTACTCACATCTTTAGATATTTTTCTAAGTGAGCCACCTCTATTTTTTTGATTCGGTAACTTTATCCTGTACAGTTTTAAAAAAGTTTTTATTCTTTTTTTAAGGTTACCTAAACCAGTCGAGTATTTTTTACCACAGCTTTTACATTTATATCTTTGTAATGAGATTTTAATTTTTTCACCGTCATCTAACTTTGGATTTATTTCCCTAAATCCTTGTTTCGTATGATATAAGCTTCCACAATACAGGACAAACAATGTTTCAACATTGAATATTGCCCATCATACAAGAATACTAATCTTATAGTCGATATTTTCATTTTTACATGTGGAATAGCATATTTTTCAGCTTCATGTTTAAAATCGATTTTTTCGTCTGAAAAGTCGAAAAGTTTAAGTTGTAATAGAACCAAAATTACGGGCAAGGGCAGATTTCGTTTATTATTGTCATGTTTAATTATCTGCCCTTCATTATATTTAAATTTTACTATTTAATTC
>JAITGU010000150.1 GCA_031280375.1 Candidatus Methanovirga procula
GCTGCGTTTAGTGGGAAGAATGCAGTCATTGTTAAAGGTTTTTATAAGAAGCAGCCAGATGTTTGAAAAGATTTATGAATAAAGTAAAAAATATTTAGGTGATAAATATGTTTAAGAAAATGTTTAGTTTAATGTTAATAGCTTTACTATTAACATGTAGTATCAGTTCTTGCAGTGCTGTGGATAAATTTTTAACTATACATGCAAGAACACAAGACAATGATGGTAATGGTATAATATATTTCTATATAGATAATGATCATGATGCTAGTGCTATACAACCTATCAAAAAAGGTGAAACTGTTACAGTGAATTTAAGTGATTATCCTAAGCTTAATAAAATAGCTTTTAAGAGTGAAGACAGGAATATGTATTACAACGCTGATTTGATTTGGATTGGGAATTATGTGAAATGCTCTTGCTGGGAAAATTACACTAATTTTCATATTGATGTGAATTTTTATAAGAAATCCGCTTACTTTAATAAAGTCTACTACGAAACAGGCTGGTATTATCTGGCAAGCTATATTAATGGTAACAAAGATTATAATTCAATCAAGGGTGAAGTGCATCATAGCCCGCTGAATAATGCCCTGTTTTGTGGTGGGGTCCAGGCTATCGTGTCTTGCTAAGGAGGGATCATAGTATGAATAAAAGAATAATAAGTTTATTAATAGTTTTTTTAATGATTTGTAGTATTAGTAGCAGTTTTGCTGCTGATAATTGTTTAGCTGGTGCTAACGGAACCGTTTTTCTTGAATCTGGTTTTGATAAAAATATAGTATGCACCTACAATCCTTACAAAAACAATATAAGGAATCAAGAATGGAGTTTGTATGAATAGATAGGCGATCAGACGTATTTGGTTGGTCAATTACAATTATCTGAAGTGGATAGATGTTTTGAGCACTTGACTATGCTTGGACATTTCCGTAATGCGGACAAATTGCACCTTACATACACATTCGAGTATCAAAATGCTTACACGGATGATTGGCATTCAGAAAAGGTTAGTGTTGAAAAAGTGCCAAAGAACGGAGGTTATTGTGCTTTCACTTACATCCATTTTTCTTGGTCAAATGGTAAATACAGTTATACGGATGTGTTAATATAATATTCACTATAATAATATAATTATATAGGAGAGGATTATAATGGAAACTAAAGAAAGGTATTTACAGGCGATAAAGAACATAGTTAAAATCAGATCAAAATGAGATTGAAATTTCTTGAAATGGTTAATGGTTACATCAGCCCATGAATGTTAAAATCAGATCAAAATGAGATTGAAATACACAATCTCATCAACAACAACGATGGATTCTAGTTAAAATCCTTAATCGTTATTTTAGTTATATCTATAATAAATTCAAATGATAATAATTTATATATAATAGTATATTAAAAATAATTAATATATATTTTAATAAACGATTTTAGAATCAATCTAAATTTTATAATAAAAAATAATTAAATAAGAAAATATCAAATTAATCACATGACTTATTGAATTATTAAATAAATGAAATAATAAAACTCAAATAATATATTTTGATCAAATAAAACACTTAATAGTGAATAACATGGATTTAGGAATGAATATTATACCAATCATCTTTTCTCACATTCTACCAGCAATATTAGGATTTTTTAGTATAATCTTAATGATTAATGGTGTAATGGACAGAGAGAGAAATATAATGATTACAGGCGTTGGAATATTTATCATTGCAGCAATTCTTCCTTTCATAGTCTTACCCTTTATAACATGAAAATAGCTATTTTCAACCAATAAAACACAGAAAAACGAAAACAAATCACAATGAGTAGCTATTTAAAGAAATTTTACCATTATGTAAATCAGTCCCCACCAAAACACTCCTAACTCCAAGATTTTCCACAGAATTTAAATCATTTTTTCTTAATCCACCACCTAAAATCAAACTACTCTTAAAATCACGGAATTTATTAAATAAATCAATATTAACTCCACTTCCAGTTCCAACACGAGATATGTCTAAAAGTATAATTTCATTAGGAGAAATAGCTATTAACTCTTCCTTAAATTCATCTAAACTCAAATTAAAATCATCGCTAACATTATAAAGTTCATTATTCTTTACATCAACACTAACCACAATCCTTTCCTTTGGAAACTTATCAAAAATCCTATGAAACTCCTCCATAGATTCAATAGTTTCAGTTGCAACAACAACCTTAAAAGCAAAATCTAAAAAGAATTTAAATGAATCAAAGTTTCTAACTCCAACATCTAAAATCAAAGGAATAACAGAATTCATCATCTTAATACTATCTAAATTATGGTCTTTTTTTTCAATTAAATCTAAATCTGCAATGTAAAGTTCATTAGCCCCATTCATTTTCAATGATTTAGATATTGAGTAAGGATCAGGACTTGAAGAGAATACAGTTTTAAGAGGAAGATAAGTATTTCTACTTCCAGATTTACCACTAACAGCTATTCCATTCATCAAATCAAGTACAGGTATAATATTTAACATATAAATATATTATATAGTCGAACTATTTAAATTTAACTCGAGGGTGTAAAAAAGTGTGGAGTTTTTTTCGATTTTTGAAAAAAAATTGAAAATCGTCATAAATCCATTATTTTACTAAAATATCATTCATACAAAATTCATACTTGAAAAATACTATTAACACATTATAAAATAAAGAAATAAATGGAATTAAATAGTAAAATTTAAATATAATGAAGGGCAGATAATTAAACATGACAATAATAAACGAAATCTGCCCTTGCCCGTAATTTTGGTTCTATTACAACTTAAACTTTTCGACTTTT
>JAITGU010000172.1 GCA_031280375.1 Candidatus Methanovirga procula
TGATAGTGATGGTATGGTTGTGTTTAATTACACTCCTCCACATGCAGGAAATTATATGGTGTCTGCAGTTTTTAGTGGTGATGTTGATTATAATCCAAGTAATGATAACACTAACTTTACTGTTTTTAAGATGGATACAAATCTTAAGTTAAATACTATTGGTAGTGTTGCTTTTGGTGGTGGTGTGGGTGTTGATGCTACTTTAATTGAGGGTAGTGGTATGCCTAATTTTAGTGTAAATGGTACTAATTATGATGGTTTTGGTGATAGTTCGTTTTGGAGTTTGTTGTTATTGTTGGTTTTGGTTATTTTGGTTGTTTGTGTTCTGTTTTATATGATTAGGGGTAGATGATTAATCTAAGAAGTTATTCTGCTTATACTTCTTTGGATTTTAAATGATTGCATACTTTCTTTGGATTTTAAATGATTGCATCTATTAAAAACTTCTTCTATATATTATTTCTAACTTTCCAATTGGGTCAATTATTCTCCAATCTTTCATTAACCTTTGATGAATAAGTGTAATGTTTAGTTATTTCTATGATTAAAGCATTAATCATCGAATTATGCTTTCGAATCTGACTCTTCCAAGGCAATAGAGAGCTTTATTAACCTAATTATTGTTAGTATCGATAAATTTTATATTTTAATTAATCTTATTAAAAGTTCTTTGTTTTAAAAGCATTAGCTTTTAAACTTAGGAGAATATCGAAAAATCGAAGATTTTTCTAAGTTCCCTTATGGGAACCGAAGATTTGACCTGTGTTGCAAAATCTTTGATTTTGCACAGTTAGAAAAAATTTTTTCTTTTTTCTTTTGTTTTGGATTTAAAGCCCAAAATTAGAAAATTTAAATATTTTAAGACATTGGGTTTATAGAAACTCTCTATAATGATATTCTGCTCAGTATCTATGAGAGTAGAATACCAACAAGGAGACATAAACAATGATAAGAATATTCTGTTTAACAGAAATGTTAATGTTAAAAATAGTAATAAAAGTGATAAGTATGAAAAGTTTAAAGTTGAGAAATTTTTGAGCATTGAAGTAGCCATATTAACTATTTTCAAGAGTACTCAATGATCTTTGGGCTCCTGACTTAACATATCCACTTTCATCATTAAGTAAGTTTTTCAGTGGTTCTATAGCTCTTTTATCACCAATGATTCCTAAAGCCCAAGAAGCTGCACCTCTAATTTTCCAATCTTCATTTTCTAAAAGTTCTATTAAAGGTTTCACTGCATCATTTCCTATTTTAGTCAATGATGTTGATGCTTCTCTTCTTACCAATTTGTTAGGATTTTCCAATGTCTTTATTAATGGATCAATAGCTTTATTATCACCAATAATCCCTAATAATTTTGTTGATGATATTTTAATGTCCTTATTTCTATTATTTAATAAGGCATCTATAAGTGGGTCTACAGCTTCGGTTCCTTTTTTTTCTATTAATATTTTTGTTTCTTCCTGAATGAGTTCATCAGGATTAGCTAAATCATTAATGAGTTCATTTATAGTTTTTATCATAATTATCTCTCCTTCATGTTTTTTTTTTTAATAGGATAACTTAAGTTGTATTGTTTGCATATATTAAAAATGTTAGTATACAATAAAACAACTTTTATATTATTTATTAAATTATTATCATTAATAAACTTTACTAATTATTATAAATTTTTAATACTATTAAATTTATAAGTCCATAACATATTTTTTTTTTGCAAAAATGAATTATTGGTATAACTTGATTAAGTCTAAATTTATTATTTATAACTTGTTATTTTTTAAAAATAGTATTTATAATCATTTTTATAATTAAAATAAGAATATTTAATAAGTTATTAAAAATATAAAATATTTTAAAATAATAAAAGAATTTACTCATAAATTATCTTTTGTCTCTTTGAGTGTAGTTAGAGCGATATATTAAAAGAATATCTTTTCCTTTTTCAATAGCTATTCCCTGGGCTTCAATATGATCCTCAAAGAATTTGACTTTATTCTTCATTTTATTTTTTAAACTTTTTCCAAGTTCATCCACTAATGTTAAATCACAATAATTTTCATCTATAATCTTATCTAATAATTTTGAAAGGTCAGTTTCATTGATTTCTTCACAGGTTACACCATATTTTCCACCTAAGATAATCGAATATTTTTTTAAATCTTTAATTGAACTAATCACTTTTTCAATGGCTTTTATGTTCAGTCCTGGATTTATTTCTTCAATTATTTTAATGTTCTCTTTTAATCGAATTGAACCTCTGCCTTCCACTGGATTGAAGTTTTTTAAACCTTCTTTAATTTTTTCCTCATCAATTTCCAAAGTTAAGGCAGTTGTGACTCCCCCTAAAACATTTAAAACATTGTATTCTCCAAGAAGGTGAGTTTTTACATTTAATTCTCCATTAAGTTCATTTCCATTAATGGTTTTTATGTTTTCATATTCTATTTCAATTTTTGAATTTTCTAAATCATATTTAACCTTGTTAGCTATTAAGTTAGGTTTAATATCTGTGTTTGGATTTATTTCATTGTTATCATATAAATTGTAATCTTTTAGCTTAAAACTATTTATTTTATCTCTTATCTTTTCTGGATAGAATTTTATCATGGTGTCATAGTCTATTACAACATATTCATTGTCAAAAATTTGTTCTTTGGCAATTTTAGCATTTAATGTGTTTTTAGCTATTTTATAGTTTTCAATTATATTTGTGAGAATACCTATATCACCTATTCCACTTGTTCCTAATGAACTTTCAAAAATAGCTATTTTATAATCCAGATTTTTAGAAACTGATTTAGGATTTAATTTCTTGTTTTTTGTAGTTAATGAACTTATGGAACATTCACAGTTGTCTGTTTTTTCTACTAAGTCTATTGTCTCTAAGATACTTGCTGGTGTTATACTGATATTTTTCTTTAATAAGATATTTTTATTATCTAAGTCTAATGTTGCTCCTAAACTTGTTAAAGTTAAAGAATTATAGTCTTTTAAAACTGATTTTAATAGTGAAACAGTTGTTGTTTTACCTTTGACTCCTGTAACTTCAATTATGGGTATTTTTTCTTCCATCATTCTTTTTTTCCATTGTTTAAGTATGAGTTCCACGGTTTTGTGATGGGTTAAATTCGGACCTTTTGAGTGTTTTGTTTTTTTTCTAATTTCATCTGGCTTTATTGGACTGTGAATTGGATAGCTTATTAGCAATTCATCTTGATTATTTCCATTTAATTCACCTATATCTTTTATAATTATTATATCATAATTTAATAATCTTTCCTTGTCATGATTTTTAAGAGTTTTATATAAATCAAATACATATATGTTATTAAAATAATCCAATTTTGCTAATTTAATAGCTATTGTGACTCCTCCATGTGTTAGGTCAACAACAAGAGCATCCATAAAAACACCTTAATATAGTTCAATATTATATTATAGAGTTGTAAATTTTTGTGAGGTTTTTCAATTTTCATGGGGTTTCTTTAGTTATAAAATCTTTGATTTTATAAGTTAGAAAAACGAAGTTTTTCTTTAATTCAAAATTTTTTATTATTGAAAATTTATTTTTCAATTTAGAAGAATTAATTCTTCGTTTTGAATTTAGAAAATTTTTTATTTCGAACAAAGTGAGAAATTTAGGACAGCATTTCCGTTAGTTCCGAACAAAGTGAGGAACTTAGAAAACGGAGTTTTCTTTATTTTCGTTTATATAAAAATGGATTTTCATGAAAAACCTCCACGCTTTTTGACAACCTTATCTTATATATTTTTATTAATAATAATTCAATTTGAAAATATAAAAATATGACTATGTTTTGTATATAAAAATTAGAAGAATATTATTATAAAACAAGGTGTCTGAAAATTCAAAAAAATTGAAGGTGGTTAGAGTATTATTTTGCATATATTAAGCTCAATAAAAAGTTGTCTTATAAAAGTACAATCCATATAAACTTTTAAGTCAAA
>JAITGU010000185.1 GCA_031280375.1 Candidatus Methanovirga procula
AATTCGTTTTCATAACAGGCATCACTAAATTCACAAAAACATCAATATTCTCTAAATTTAACAACTTTGTAGAGCTTAGTCTACATGAAGATTACACCACAATTTGTGGCATAACTCACAATGAATTTAAACATTATTATCATGATCAAATTGAAGTGATGGCTTTGAAAAATAAATTAACTTACAATGAGGTTTTAGATAAATTCAACCACTGGTACGATGGTTACAGTTGGGATGGAATTAATAAAGTTTATAATCCTTTTTCAACCTTGAATGCTCTTTATGAAAGAAAATTCATGGGTTTTTGGTTTGGATCTGGAACACCAACTTTCTTAGCAGAAACATTCAAACACAAAGAAATCATTGAAGATTACAGTAAACCACGAGAATTAAAGTACACAGAATTAGATGCAATTGATCCAGAAAACATCAACTTAACAGCCTTACTTTTCCAAGGAGGATACTTAACAATAGATAAAGAATTTATTCAAGAGGATATTATTCGTTTTTCTCTTAAAATACCTAATTTTGAGGTTGAACAGGCTTATAAAGATAATTTATTAAATATTTATTTAAATGAAGTTGAAGAGGATATCATCGATGTTCGTGGGAAACTATGGGAAGATATTAAAAAAGGTGATTGTGAGAGCTTATCTGATTATTTGGAAATACAATTTGATGAAATACCATATCATCTTAACCTTACCAATAAAAGGGATAGGTGGAAAGTTAAACAAATAATATTTTTAAAGTTAGTGGAGTATATGGGCTTTAAAGCTAAAGGAGAAGTAACTATTAGTCAAGGAAGAATAGATGCTGTTTTTAGAAATAAAAATCATATTATTGTTAGTGAAGTTAAATATACTCAAAATCAGAAGAAATCCATTGATGACTTAATGAATAAATCTTTAAATCAGATCCATGAAAAACAATATTACAGGATTTATAAAAAAAAGAATTATAATGTGATTTTAATTGCATTGGCTTTTAAGGATATTAAAATTAATAAAAAAGATATTTTAACTGAAGTTAAATGTAAAATAGAAATATTAAACAACTGAAAAATGATGGAAATAAGTCAAAATTATTTTAATTTAAATTATAGTCTTTGGAAAGTTTATATATTTTATAATTTGACAAATTTAATATGTACATTATTTTAATCTATTAAAGATGTTTTATAGTATTAATATAATTAATAATTCGATGAACATTAAAATAACGACTGTAATAAAATAAAAGTTATTTTATAAGATTTATGAATAGATTATCTAGGCTTGTCTGAATTTGACAACATAGTTAAAGAAAATAAGATTTATGTTGATAAAACAAAATTTATAAAGAAGATGCTGGATCAAGGAAGAAAATATTATTTTCTTTCTCGTCCAAGAAGATTCGGTAAAACATTACTTGTTTCAACATTGGAGAGTTTTTTTCAGGGGAAGAAAGATTTATTTAAAGATACTTATCTTTATGATAATTGGGATGATTGGAGTGAATATCCAGTAATAAGGATATATATCTGAATGATTTATCAAATATGATGAAGCATTAGAAAGGATTAATTATTTCTATGATGGTTATAGTTTGGATGGAATCGAAAATGTTTTCAACCCTAATTCTACTCTTAAAGCATTATCGTAAAAAAATTTTCAAGTTTTTGGTTTTCAACAGGTACACCAAGCTTCATAGCAGAAATATTCAAAAAAAGGAAGATAACTAAAGACTACTTTCAACCAATCATATTAAAAGAAACAGGATTAGATGCTATAGATCCAGATAATATTAATGAGACAACATTACTTTTTCAGGCAGGATATCTGACCGTTGAAGGAGAATTCATTGAAAACGACGAAATCCACTTCTCCCTTAAAATACCTAATTTTGAAGTGCAACAAGCCCTATAAAGACAATCTCCTTAATTTATATTTAGAAAAATTTGAAAATAAGTTTAAAAACTCTCAGCAGGTAATTTGGGATGAAATATTCACTGGAAAATGTGGGAAACTATCACAAAATTTAAGAGCATTCATCACTGGTATACCATACTACAACAGAATTAGTATGGATAATGATGAGAAGTGGAAGGTTTACTCTATGATTTTCACAATTTGGGCTGAGGAAGCGGGTTTTTATTTGACTGTGGAGAGAACTATTGAGGATGGTAGAATTGATTTTATTCTTGAAAACAACAATCAAGATCAAACAGTCATTGTCGAGATGAAATACACTGCAGATCAATCCAAGACATTGGATAGTTTAATTAATGAAGCTTTTAAACAGATCAATAAGAAAAAGTATTGGTGGGCTTACACTGGTGAGATTAAGTTAATGGCTTTGGTTGTTAAAGATATTGAAATAGATGATGGCTATATAACCGATGTTAAGTGCCAAATAAAAGATATAGAAAAAGAAATGAATTAATTTCCATGATTTATAATTCATAAGTGTTGTTAAGTTGTAATTGAAGATTATTCAACATCCACTTATAATTTTATTAAACTAAATTTTTTCTATTGTATACAATTACGATTTATATTTTTAAAATTAACAACTTTTTATCAATATTTACATTATATCTGCTATTATCACAATATCAGTAAGTAATTTATTAATTATGCATTATTATTTATTATATTAAGGTGATAGAAATTAAGTAAAATTTCAAGGATAAACCATACTTATTTAGCTTACAGTATATAGGGCTGAAAATTTTACGATGGCATGATTTACAATAATACCTTTGATAATTCAATTACCAAAAATTACCAAAAATTTTTAATTTTAGTAATTATGAAAATCGAAGATTTTCAGTAATTCTGCTTTTAATGAACAAAATATATTTTAATAAAATATTATTTAAAATTTTTTAATTAGTTATTCATATAGTTAATATTGTTCAATTTAACTTAAATATTAATTGAACAAAAATAATTGTGCAACAGCCTCTTAAAGAAACCATGAAAATTGAAAAACCTCCACAAAAATTTACAACCTCGATATTCACAATGTGTTGATATTCACCAACCCACCTTTTGGTTTTAATTTGAGTATTAAATACTTTAATGTTTATATAGTTATAATTGATAGTTTATAAACAATACAATTAATTTCATCCAGCAGAAAATGTAGATGATGCTAAAAAGCATTTGGTGACAAATTAAACTTATGAAAAATATGATCATGTTCAATTAAAATATAATATTATAGTTTTATGGGTATAAATTCTGGAAAAAGAGAATAAATTATGGCTGGAACTTAATTCAGAGCTGAATTAACTATTGTTTCCATACAAAATATATAAAATAGACCAATTTTTAAATGTTTTGGTTTTAAAATTGAAATGTAAATTTATTTATTGTGTTTTATTTAATTAAATAATAATTAATAGGAATCAAATTAATTTAGGAATAATCATAAGAGTTTTATTCATTTAACAATAACATTAGAGAGAACTTGTTATTAAAATTTGATGGATATTAAACTTATAATAAAATTTAAATAAATTTAATAAAAAAAATAGCTATTTAAATGAAATAAACGAATATATATAAAAATATTTACTATTATAAAAATAAATGGCTGAATCTGAAGATAATGAATGGATATTCAGAATTTAAAAAAATTGTGGCAGTGTCAAATTGCCATTATGCTTGGCTGATTTTGAGAACATAATTTTTTAAACACTCCAATATCTAAAAAATATCTTCCTATGAATTATCCCAATTAATATTCTCATAACTATGTTTAATTCTTTTATCATCAACTTTACTGTAAATTTGAGTTGTTGATATGTTGCTATGACCTAAAAGTTGCTGAACTTCATTTATAGGTTTGTTACCATAATTTAATAAAAAAATTGTAAAAGAATGGCGAAGAGTATGGGGAGTTAATCTCTCTTTCAGGTTAGTTTGCTTACCTTCCAATGCCAATCGTCTATCAGTAGCTATTGCATGTTTTTTAACAATTTTTTGAACACTTCTTTCACTTAATCTATTCCCCATTTTATTGGTAAACAGATAACCTTCTTCATTTACTATATTTTTAATAGATCTTTTATAAATCATAGTGTTTATAAGTTTAAGTGTTTTATCATCAATATAAACAGTTCTATCTTTGCCACCTTTACCTTCATAAACATAAATAGCTATTGCCTTTTCAACACTGTTCATATCCAAGTCTTGTTTCTTTAAATTACAAAGTTCAGAGACTCTAAGCCCTGTTCTATATAATGTTTGAATAATAGCTTTATCTCTAACTAATTCATTAGGAATTGTCTTTAACACTTCATTTACTTCTTCTGGTCTTAGATATTTTATTTTTTTATTTTTACTGTTATCTTTAGGTAGTTGAATATCTACTTTAATATCTAAAAACCTTAAAAATTGGATGATTTGTTGAAGATATTTATTTATTGTGGAATAGCTATTATCCTTATCCTTTTTAAGATATACAATAAATTTTTTTAAAACAAAGTCAGGTTTATGTTCAATATCAATACTATTTTCTTTTAAATATTTAATAAAATAGCCATTAGTTTGCCTATAATTTTTTATAGTGATTTTTGAAAGGTTTCTTAACACTTCTAACTCATCACAGTAGTCATTTAATTGTGATTGAAGGTATTCAACATCCACCATAATTTTACCAAGCCAAATTTTTTCTATTGTATACGATTATAGTTTATTTTTTTGAGATTAACAAATTTTTATCATCGTCTGTATTGTATAGAACTATAAAACTTGTTTTTTTCTAAATTAAGATAATATTTTAGATATTTTAATTTATAATTTAAAGTAGATATTTTCAAATAAATTGATATTTTCAAATAAATAATTATATATATATTTTATTATTTAAATATTTCATTATAAAAATATATTATTATTTATAGAAATTTTGTAATATATTTAACAAAACATCTTTTGCAATAATCCTTTCTTAAATTCTCTTTGAATTTTTAAGTTTTTATCAATTTCATCAACTTTATTATCAATATTTGTTAAAAAGTTAGCTATTTTTTCTTGCTCCTCTAAAAATGGGAAATGAACTAACTCTTTTGAATAATCTTTAAAATAGATATGAGGTATTGTACTACCAATGATATACTTTTTAAAATTTATTGAATTTAATAAATAATAAATAAACTTCAAATCATAATTATTTTTTGAATTCAAATAATTCAAAGTTCCTAAAATAGAAGAGTTAGAAGAACATAAAAAATTTCGTCCCACACCAGCACCATCTTTAACAATAGCTATATAATCCTCATTTTTCTCATAAAAATCAATACACTTAATAAATCCAGTTGCACCATAAATAGGATAATTTCCAAAATTATTTTCTAAATCATTAATAGATAAATTAGAAGAAGAAGATTCTACAACTTCACCAAGCTTCTTCTCTTCCCAATCAGGATAGCTATTCCCATTTTCATCCTTAAATCTTAGTTGTTGTGAGAATAGTTGTTGCATGATTCCTTTTTTATAGCTATTCCATAATTCTAATTTGTCTTCTAAGATAGCTATTTTTTCATCTACTTTTGATAGGAACTTTAGCTATTTTCTCCTGCTCTTCCAATAAAGGAATTTTAATTATTAATTTTTTTAGTGATGAAGCATATAGATGAACAACTGAAACTCCTTGTGCTATTGATGCAATCTCTCTTTTTTTATTATTCAAATACTATGATAAAAATAAAGAGTTTTCTTTAGTTTTAATAATGTTCGTATCTCCACCTATATCTATTCCTTCTTTCATTACACAGGAAGCAGTAGCTAAATCAATAGCTGTTTCTCCAGAAGTTGGAATAATTATATCATACTCTTCACTTAATACTAAATTTTCTTTTGGAAGATTTGTCTTAGAAATAATATTAGAAATTTTTTCATTATAATTAGTATACAATTCACCATATCGAATACACTCAATTCCTTCGTTAGAAATGTCAGCCTTAGATATACCTTTACCTTTAGAAAAATTAACAACATCAGAAAGATTTTTCTCTTTCCAATCTCCACTAAACTCTTTAAATCTTTAATTCAGGTACACATCCCATATATTAATCTCCATTTATAGTTAAAACATTTCTCTTTTATTTTTATTCATTTAATAACTTCTTTGATTCTTCTAAAAACTTATTGAAATCTGATTTGTAAATTTTATCTTGAATAGGTCTGTATTTTTCATATTCTTCTCTAACAAATTTATCAACATCTTCTCGGCTAATAGTTCCTTTTCCTTTTAATAAGTGGTATTCATTAAATTCTAAGAATTTATCTAATCTCTCAGTCCAATCTTCCATACTCATAGGTATTCTTCTTTCAGCTTGATTTTCAGCATAATCTAAATACATCGATACTATACGATGCAATTCTTTTATTTCTTTTTCATTCAAGTAATTTTTAGCTATTTTAGCATCTTTTAAGTAAATCTTACCTTCAGGGGATTTATCCCATGTTATAAGGCCCATAAATGGCTTTTTACTATCAGCTCTTTTAGATATGATTTCTGGTGCTGTATGACCACTAACTGCATAGTGTAGCTTGTTTTGAACATTCATGAAAAATTTTTTTGTTATCTTGGCATCCTTATTATAATCATAAGCAGTTGCATAAATATCTGTTATTTGCTCATAAAATCGTCTTTCAGATAAACGAATATCTCTTATAATTTCTAATAATTGTTTAAAGTAATCTTCACCTAATCGAGTACCGTTTTTTAGTAGTTCGACATCTATTGCAAAACCTTTAACAATATAATCCTTTAAAATACTTGTAGCCCATATTCGAAACTCTGTTGCCTTTTTAGAGTTAACACGATACCCAACAGCTATAATACCATCTAAATTATACCATTTAGTAGGTCTTCCAGCCTTTTTAGAATTTATTAAGGATTCCTTAATAAATTCTGTCTGGTCTTTAAATAATTTTTTAGAACTTATACTGACTTCATTTTCTTTCAACTCACCGTCTTGAAAGATATTTTGCATATGCATACTAATATTTGGAGAACTTGTTTTAAAAATATCTGCAACAGCTTTTTGACTTGCCCAAAATGTTTGATTGGCTTTATCCACCAAAAACTCTGCAGTCACTCCTCCATCTGTACCTTTATATAATAATGTTTCAATTAATTCATATTCTTTTGTCATTTTATTCCTCTTTATTTAAAAAATATTAAAATTTATATAATATAAATAAGGCTGTGCAACAATTATTTTTGTTCAATTAGTATATATACTAAGTTGAACAATTAAATAAATTTTAAAAAATAAAAATATATTTTTTATAATTATTTAACTAAATAATACAGTA
>JAITGU010000187.1 GCA_031280375.1 Candidatus Methanovirga procula
GTGAATAATCGACACCTTTATATGCTATTATCACATTAGTTAATTATAGTGAGTTTCATAATTTATAAATACTTATCAAAATATTCGATTTTTGATAGGTTAATAGAAACTCTCTTATAAAAATCTTCGATTTTCAGTAATCCAAAGGATTTTCAGTAATTAATAATCCATATATTTAATATTATATAAAATTTGATTTAAATATTAATTGAACAAAAATAATTGTGCAACAGCCTCTTTAAGCTATTATTTTTATTGTTATATTATTTTCGACTTTTTTTTTGAGTAATTTAAATACTTTCATCATGATGAATAATTTAAGTTAATTTATATCAATATGAGCATTTATAATAATAGTAATAATAATCTAAGCTAAGTTAAAAAATTCAAATTTATCAATTATAATTCTCAAGTTAAATTGAAAAAATCAAAAGTTACTTAGTAACATTTATATAGTAATTGAATTAAAATTAATCATGTCAAATATTAATATAACATTTTTCATTAAAATTAAGAGTTTTATGTTATTTATTAATTTTGACATATTATTTTATAAAATAAAAATATCAATTGAGGTGAAATTGTAATGAATTTGAAAATGAATTTAAGTGCATTGATGCTTTGTTCACTACTTGTATTAAGCAGTTTTGGCATGATTAGTGCAACAATCCCAGATAAAATAAAAATAGAGATTGATCCTGCTCTCAATGGGAAGATTGGTTCCGATTGGGCCCGTAATGGTCATGATCTGGCGATTGAACATAATTATAACTCTCCATCAAATCTTATAGATGATGAAGGTTATCTTCATCCACTTAGAGGAATAGGATATGAGCATAATATAGATGCAGATGAAATAACTTGTGATGTTCATTTTCCTTTAGATGAGATGAATTTAATAACTTATCATAAGGATGGTATAACAAGAAAGGTAGTAAATGCATATTATAATAATGGTTCTGTTAGATACTATGGATATTACATACCAAACCCAAGGAAAGGCACTACACCTACCCATGATGAACCTGAATGGAATTCTGGTCATTGGGTAAACCCATAAATAGTGAATAATTTTTTTTATATGGGAGTTTATAATTATATATAAAAAGACTCCCATGCTTAATTTATAGATTTAAATAAGAGGAGTATTTTAAATGAAGAGCAAATTTATATTAATTTTAATAATTTTTAGTCTGGTGGGTGGAGTTAATGCTCTATTTTATCACAGTAAGATATTAGATGATGATCTCACCGTCCAACAGATGATTGATAATGCTGCACCAGGAAGCACAGTAAATTTAGATAATAAAATTTATTCTGGAGATGGGAACTATAACATTGTTGTTGATAAAAATTTAACTATTAATGGTAATGGGGCTACCATCGATGCAAGAAAGATAAATAAGATTTTTCAAGTAAATCATGGTGTTACTGTATCCATTAAAGATGTAAAATTGGTGAATGGTAACAATACAATAGATGGTGGAGCCATTGTTAACGATGGAGTGTTAATACTTGAAAATCTAATTCTTGAGAATAACACCGCAACAGAAAGTAGTTTTGCTAAAGGTGGAGCCATTTATAATGGTGGTAGTTTAATTGTTAAATCTTCTAATTTCATATGCAGTCATGTTGCTTATAGGGGTGGGGCGATATACAACGATGAAAGTTGTTCTGTTAGTGTTTCTAATTCACAATTCAGTGATAATGTTGCAAATAGTAGTTTTGACACTGGAGACGATTACAAAGAAGGTGGAGTTATATTCTGTTATAAAAATTCTCTCTTGACTGTTGAGTCATCTAATTTTAAGAATAATTTTGCAGAAGCTGGAGGAGCAATATCCACATATTTTAATAGTAGTGTGAATGTGAAGTCATCTAATTTCATAAATAATCGTGCATACAAGTATAATACTAAATATGATTTTGATGATGGTTTTGCTGGTGCAGTTTATAATCGTGCAAACCTCACTGTTAGTGGATCTAACCTCACAAATAACTCTGCTACTGTGGATGGTGGAATATCTAATGCAGGAAAGGATGCTGTTCTTAATGTTTCGAAATCTGTGTTCACAGATAATGCTGCTGATTCAAAATGGGGGTCTGGTGCTGCTATAGATAATACTGGTATCACAACCATCACAGACTCAAAGTTCTATAATAATAAAGCGACTTCGGATAGTGGTGCTATTTGTAATAATAACAAGATGACGATCATCAAATCAGAGTTTAATGGTAACAGTGCTGATAATGGTGGAGCAATAAAAAACCAAAATTTTGGTAGTATCGTTGCTGAGTTAAATGTTTCTGATTCAAGTTTAATTAATAATACTGCTGGTAGTGGAGGAGCCATATATAACAATGCTATTTTGAATATTGTTGGTTCAAACTTAACTGATAACAAAGCTACTGCTGGTGGTTATTATTATGGTGGAGGTGGAGCCATTAAAAACCTTGGAATATTGAATATCAATTCAAGTAACTTTAATAGTAACCAAGCCAAGAGCAGTATTAACTCTTATGAAGTTAATCGTGGCGGTGCTATTGCAACCAGTAACGATACTGAAATAACTGGTTCTAAATTCATTGGCAATAAAGCTGATTCAGTTAATAGTAGAGGTGGTGGTGATGGTAGTGGTGGTGCTATTAAGACTTGGAATAAATGCAAGTTTTTAGTGAAAGACACAACATTTGATAGTAATTCTGCATCTTATCGTGGTGGTGCAATTGATTTTGATGATTCCATCACTCGTGAAGGCAGATCCACAGATGCAATAGCTCAAGGAACTAAGTTTGATGCGAATTTAGTCAATGTTAACTTTAATAACAATAAGGCTAATGTTGGTGGGGCTATTGAATTATGTAATGGTGTGATTAGTGCCACAGGTGTGAAATTCACTGGTAATTGTGCATCTGGTCAAGGTGGAGCATTAGATATTCGTGGTGTTGATTACAGTTCATCTTTCAATATCTTGGATGCTAATGGTAAGCATTTCACTGATTTTTTCACGGGTAATAGTGCAGGTTTAGGTAAATCTGTTCTTATCTATATGGGTCAGTATTTGAATCCTGGTTTTATTTGTGATGAAGGAGTTAACAGTGGAGAAATCCTTAAAGATTATTATTCCACCTGGAAATAAAAAAGAATATTAATTTATTTTTTTTATAACTCTTTTTTGGGAGGCTTTTTTTATGAGTTCTTTTTGAAATTGAAAGAAAATTGTTTATTTGAGGTTTCAGTTAAACCCTAATTTTTTATTTTTTATCTATTTTTTTAATTTCCATTAAACGACTATTTAAAACTCGTGATGTAGAAGTTATGGGTTTTTTAAATAGTCATCAAACTATATTTTAGGTTATTCTTTCATATAAGATGTAGTTTAATGACTATGATAACATGATTTAAGTTAAATTAAATAACTTAGGTTTCTCATTTATATTTTTCAAGTTAAATTTAAAAAATCAAAAATTATTTAGAAATATTTATATAGTAATTAAGTTAAAATAAAATTTATCAATAATATTATATAAGAATGCTTTTTATTATAATTAGTATTTTTATTATATTTGATATTATTGTTAAATATTTTTGATAATTATTATATACATTTTTATATTATATAAAAATTTTTTTTAATCTGGAGGTTTGTTATTTTTATGAGTTCTTTTGAGAGTAGATTATCAGTTGAGAGTGTTGTGCTTGTTGCGGTGCTTGTGGCTATTGCTTCTATAGGTAGAATAGCTTTTACGTCAATACCATCAGTACAGCTTGCTTCGTTTATAATAATAATTTCAGGCATATTTTTTGGTAAAAAAATAGGTTTAGTCACTGGTTTGTTAGTTCCTGTAGTCACAGATATGATGGGTTTAGGTTTAGGTCCATGGACAATATTTCAAATGATTGGATGGGGATTAATAGGCTTAAGTGCAGGAGTACTGGCACAATTATTAAATAAAAGTGATATTATGGGATACTTATCCAGAGGAGTTTTTGGTTTCCTGTGGGGATTTATCTTTGGTTGGATAAATGATATATCAATGATATTTTTTATGAGTGTTCCTAATTTAAATACATTCATAGGTCTCTTTGCTGCGAGTTTTACATTTGATTTAATTCATGCTGTGACAAATCTATTGGCATTAACTTTATTATTTGAAGTGTTTAAACGAATATTTTTGAGAGTTAAAGAAAATTATTTATCAGATTCGACTGAAGCCTATGAATAATTTTTTATTTTTATCTATTTTTTAATTTCCATAAAAAAAGACTATTCAATTCATGCTCATAATTAAAAATTATGAGTATTAAATAGTCATTAAAACTATTTTTACATTCTTGTAATCTTTTTTTAATTTTATCATTGTAGATAAATACATTATACTAACTTTAGAGTTTTTTAATTTTAGAGATCTTGTAGAATTTTTAATTTTTAAGTTAGGAAAATAATCCCTATTTATTAATATTACTTATCCTCCAATGGGGGAAGATACTAAAGTTATAAATATTAAAAAAATAAATATACTTCATAATTCTTATTGAATGATAGTTAATTAATAGCTGATTAAATGATTAATTTAAAAACACAAATAACAAATGAAGATATTGAAAAGTTAAAAATAGGAGATAAAGTTTTAATTAGTGGAGAAATATACACTGGAAGAGATGCTGTTCTTCCGAAGTTAGTGAAATTAATAGAAGAAGGAAATAAACTTCCATTCAATATTGAAGGCAGTGTTTTTCTTCACACTGCTGTGAGTGTAGCTGGAATATCTCCAACTTCCAGTAACAAAGAAGAAATAGAATCGTCAATAATACTTTTATCTAATACAGGTGTTAAAGTCCATATAGGTAAGGGTTCATTGAGTAACGATACAATAAAACACTTAAAAACCTCTGTTTTTATTATCACTCCTTCAATTGCAGGATTTTTAACTAAAACTATAATTCACAAAGAAGTCGTTGCTTTTGAAGAAGAAGGAATAGAAGCTATTTTTAAGTTAAAGGTTAAAGACTTTCCAGGTCTTGTAGCTGCCACTGAAGGAAAGTCTATTTTTAAACCAATATTTTAATTTAAATTTTGCTAAAATATTATACTTCAAAGTTATCTATTTGATACTAAATATTTTTAAGGGTAAAATGAAAATTACATACCAAGACAAGAAAAAAAATATAATAGAGTTAGTGCCTGAAACTCTTGATGACCTGTGGCATTTATCCCATATTATTGAGAAAGGAGATAAGATATCTTCTAAAACCACAAGGAGGATACAAGATAGCTCTGGGGACAAGATTAGAAATGATAGTGGAGTGAAAAAAACCTTCTACTTAGAAGTGGAGATTGAAAATATTAGTTTCCATATTTTCACAGGCAAACTTCGTTTAACTGGTTTTATAACAAAAGGTCCTGAGGATTTAATCCCTATTGGTTCGTCACATACTATAGAGGTAAAGTTGAATACTCCATTAAAGATTAAAAAAATACTTTGGAGTGCTTGGGTTTTAAAACGTCTTAATAAAGCAGTTCAATCTTCTGAAAAATTTTATGCTATTATTATTTCAATTGAAGATGATGTTGCAGATATAGGTCTTATGAGACAATTTGGTATGGAGTATTATGGTCCTATAATTGGAAATATTTCAGGAAAACGGATTGTAGACAAAAATCGGACTAAAAATATAAGAAGCTTCTATCAAAATATTGTTAAGGCGGTTAGTAAGTTTGATAACATTAACACGATAATGATAGTAGGGCCTGGATTTGTTAAAAGTGATTTTTATTCTTTTTTAAATGATAATTATCCTGAAATAGCTAAGAAATCTATTTTAGAAAGCACTGGCACTGGAGGAAGAGTGGGAATTCAGGAAATATTAAAGAAAGGAGTTCTTGATAAGATAAATTCTGAGAATATTGTGGCGATTGAAACAAAAAAGGTTAATGAAATTCTTAAAGAAATAGCTACATCGTCATCAAAGGCTGTTTATGGAAAAAAAGATGTTGAAGCAGCTATTATCTCAGGAGCCGTTGAAAACTTGCTGGTCTTGGATAATATTGTCCGAAGTGAAAATTTAGAGAATTTAATGGATTTAGTTGAAAATATGGGTGGTGAGGTCACTGTTATAAGTAGTCAGCACGAGAGTGGGAAGCAACTTGAATCTTTAGGCTCAACAGCTGCAAAGTTAAGATTTTAAAGATTTTTCACTGTTTTATGTTTTTCATGTTATAAGACTAAGTTTTTTAAGTTTCAATTAGAATAAACCTCTTTTTTTTAATTAATTGAAATACTTAATTTTCATTAACATCATATTAATTTACTTTAAACATTGTTTTGTGTAAATTTAATTGTTAAAATAATTTTAATAAAATAATTCAATTGTTTAATGTTAATTTATATTTTAATTTTGTTGAATATATTAAATTAGAAAAATTTTATTAAAATAGTTTTATATGGATAAATAAATTTGTAAATCATCATATTTCAAATATAAGTCTTTGGTTAATTTCCAATATAGTAGTTTACAATATAACTCATAGTTAAAATCTTCAATTGGAGATAAAGTTTTTACAACTTTTATTTTTTTTATCAGATGTGGTTTAGCGACATTTTTAAATATAGGTTCTAATATATATGATATAGATTAGTGAAAAATGTTCCATTGATTTTATTAAATTGAATAAGGCTGTGCAACAATTATTTTTGTTCAATTAGTATATATACTAAGTTGAACAATTAAATAAATTTTAAAAAATAAAAATATATTTTTTATAATTATTTAACTAAATAATACAGTA
>JAITGU010000156.1 GCA_031280375.1 Candidatus Methanovirga procula
ACTATTCTTACATCGATGTTTGGTCTGTCTGCACGTTCATCAAGTAATAGATCTAATACTGGTGAAGTACCAATATTTCCACTTTTAACTATTCCAATTTTAACTACCATTTTATCACAATCTATCAATTATCACATTTTATTACGATTTTATCATATAAAATTATTATTTAAAAATAACTATTATTCTTCTATTAATAATTATATAATAAAATAATTTGTGATTTAATTTAAATCCGTATGTATATAAAATAAAAAAAATATGTGAAAATAAAAATGTTAAAAAACAAAATAAAAATATTTTAATTTAATTATTTGCTTATATTGTAATAGATATAAATCTTTATTTTAAAGTATTTATGGTTATTTAATGTTTAAACCAACCTTTGGAATCTTGAATAAGTTCATTTACTATTATCTTAGCAGAACCAATATATGTATGAGGATCCATAATCTTATTAACTTCTTCTTCACTTAAATACTCTTTAACTTCTTTTTTTTCAATTATAAGTTCACTAAGTAATTTATTTTCTTTACTTGCTTTTATCGCACTTTCACGAACCAATTTATAAGCAGTTTGTCTACCAAGACCTTTTCTTGTAAGTTCAGCCATTAAACGCTCTGCCATTACTAAACCATTGGTTAAATTAAGGTTCTTCTCAATGTTGTCTTGGTGAAACTCTAAGTTGCTCATTAACTTAATTGCTAAATTTAAAATATAATCTGTTAATATACAAGCTTCTGGAAAGATTATTCTTTCAGATGAAGAATTTGTTAAGTCTCTTTCATGCCATAAAGGATTATTTTCCAAAATTCCAACAATATAGGATCTTATAACACGACTAACACCACATATACGTTCAGCAGTTATTGGATTCATTTTATGTGGCATTGTGCTACTTCCCACTTGTTTTTCTGGGTCAAAAAACTCACCAACTTCATTTAACTCTGTTCTTTGAAGATTTCTTATTTCTAAAGCTATTTTATCTAAGGTTGTAGCTATGTTTGCCATTACCATCATAAATTCAGCGTGGTTATCTCTTTGAAGGACTTGATTCGTGATTTTAGCATAGGGAAGGTTTAATATTTCTGAAACTTTTTTATGAACTTCCCAACCAATTTCTCCAAGAGCTGCAGTTGTTCCAACGGCACCATCCATCATAGACAAGCATAAATTCCTTTTAGAGAATTCTAATCTTTTCCAATGCCTATATAATTCATCAGCCCACAATCCAAACTTCATTCCATAAGTTGTAGGAATCGCGTGTTGTCCATGAGTTCTGCCAATACAAACTCTGTTGATATTCTCTTTTGACAAGTTTAGAATAATATTTGTCAATTTTTCAATTTTATCTTTTAAAATAGCTATTGACTCATTGAATAATAGTGAGTTTGAACTATCTACAATATCATTAGATGTTGCTCCAAAATGGACATATTCTCCTGCATCACCATCGCACTGTTCTTTTAATCCTTCAATTAAAGCTGCAATGTCATGATTTTTTTCTTTTTCAATTTCATTCACTCTTTCTAATTTCACATATTTTGTATTTGCTTTAGATTTAATTTCCATTGCCACATCTTTACTTATTATTCCAAGTTCAGCTTCTGCCTGTGCTAATGCAGATTCAATGTCTAACATTTTTTGTAACTTATTCTCTGCTTCCCAAATATTTTTCATTTCTGCTGTTCCATATCTAAATTCAATAGGGTGGATTGCCATTTAATCTCTCCATTAATTATAATTATTTGATTATTATGATCATAAGTCTGTCTGGATTTTAATTTGATTTAATTATGATAATATTTCTTTAATACAATAAACAATATTTAAATAGCAATATTATAATATTGTTTAAAATATTATTTAACAAATTAGACTTTTAATAAATTTAAATAAATGATATTGTTTTTAATATTATTATAATATAAAGATGATACTTAATATAAATGTTTTTAAAAAAATGATATTATTTAAAGAATTTATACAAAATCTAAAATTTAATTTATTAATTTATTAAATAAAATATTGTATTAAATAAAACAACTTTTTTATGAAAATAAAATTTTAAAAAATTCTTGAAAAAATAAAATATTTATAAAAAATAAATAAATAAATTACATAATAAACGGAGTGATTTTATGGTAGATCAAATGGCTGTAATTAGAATTAAGTTATTGGATTCTCCAGTTCCAATATGGAGAAAAATTCAACTGAATCCAGACATAAATTTGGATGAATTCCATGAAATAATCCAAATAGTCATGGGATGGGAAAATTGTCATTTATATGGTTTTTATGTTAATGATAAATTTTATTCAGAAGTAGATATGATGGATCATGCCATTGCAAGTGATTCAATTACTTTAAAAGAAGTTATTGACATAAATAAGAAATTTAAATATGAGTATGATTTTGGTGATGGATGGATACATGAAATTACATTTAATAAATATGTTGAAGCCGTAGATGGAGTAACATATCCTCGTTGTGCTTCAGGAAAAGGATTATGTCCTCCTGAAGATATTGGTGGAATTTGGGGATATGAGGAATTATTGCACGATGCTGAATCACCAGATCCATCTGAAGAATTTTTAGAAACTGTTGAGTATTATGGTTATACAATTGAGGATCTTAGGGAAATTAAAAATAAACCATTGAATATTGACGAGATTAATAGATTATTGAAATATAAATATGATTAACTTAATTGGAACATATTTTGACGGATAAAATGTCAACTTTAGATTTAAATGATATAAATATGAAAAAAGGTTATTATTATGAAACTATAATAACAACTTTCAATGAAGATAATGAAAATAATGCAGCACCTATAGGAATAGCTATTAAAAGTATTGATGAAATAACCTGTCGCATATTTAAAGGAAGTAAGACCTTAGAAAACATAAGACTTAACAAAAAATTCATTGTTAACATTACAAGAAATCCTTTATATCTTACACTATCTACAGTTGGAAATCTTGAAGATAAATATTTTCAATTTCATAACAAGGATAAAAACTATCCTTATTTAAAAGAGGTTGAAGCATACATAATTTGTGAAATTACTAAGATAAAGGATATTGATAAAAATAATGATCCTGTTAGGAAAGCTAAGGCAGGATTTATTAAAGCTAAGGTTTGTGAAATAGTAAAATTAAATAAATGTGTTAATCCATTAAATAGAAGTATTTATTCACTATTAGAATCTTTAGTTAATTATACTCGTATTGATATTGTTGATAAGGATATGCAAAATTATTATTTAGATCGTTTAGATGAATCTGAGAGAATCATTAATAAAGTAGGTAGCAATGAAGAGAAAAAAGCTATTCTTATTTTAAAAAGCAAATTAAAAGAAAAAGGATTTGAAATATCTAAGAAATATTATTAATTTAGATGCATATGATTTTTTAGACATTTATACTTTTTTTTAAATTATATTTTTTGGCTCATGAGTAATTCATGGCACATAATTATTACTTTATTTAACAAGGAGTTTGATTTATTTGAAAAAATAAAGAGCTTACGGTTCTTATTTCACAAGTTTTAATATATAAAGCTATTGTTAATTTAAAAGTACAAGAGAATTTAGCTTTAATTTCTGATATTTTTCTGAAAAAATTCTTAATTCTGATTTAAAATAATTATTATTCAGTTAATTTTTTTATATGATTTTGATTTTTCTTAATTCTCAGGAAAAGTCCTTATTTTGAATATAAAGAATTTTTATTAAATTAAATTTTATTTAATTATTATTTTTACTAAATTTCATTTATTACTAAAATAAACTTTTTAAATTTTAGAATTTTGACTTAAAAGTTTATATGGATTGTACTTTTATAAGACAACTTTTTATTGAGCTTAATATATGCAAAATAA
>JAITGU010000025.1 GCA_031280375.1 Candidatus Methanovirga procula
TTGAATCACTACGAACTATGGAGTTCGTAGATTGGTTTTAGGTTCTGTTTCCTGTACAGTATATGCTTTCTAATACTGTATATTGTTGTATTTCCTGTCGGCAGATCCAAGAGCCGTGAGAACATTTTATCATTGATGTCTCAGTTCCCCACTCTAATTGTTAAAGCAATATTGAAAGCAAGCTTTAACATCAGTATGGGATACGTGTCCCAGTTGAGACACATATTTAGCTTGACAACCACACTCTGCAGCTTAACTAAAGTTAACTGTACATGAGTATAGGAAGTAGTTACTTCTTTTAGCGATTGCTAAAACTATATTTGTGAAAATTATTGTATATAGTTTTCGTATTAAAAATTTTTAGAAATATATACTTGGAATTACAAAAATTCATCTATGGAGCATGGCTCCATAGTATTCTTTTTGTGATTCTTGATAAAAATTTCTCAAAATTACTCATTTACTCCTCTCTTTTCCTATTATCTCACATCAACAATAGAGAGTTTCTATTAACCTACCAAAAATAACATATTTTGATAAGATTTTATAAATTATAAAACTCCCATAATTAGCCTAATTTGGTAATAGTATATAAACATGCCGATTATTGGAGGTTGTAAAGGTTTGTGAAATTTTAGAAATATAATTTTAATTAAATTTAATATATCATTCATATTATTTTTTAAAAATATCGAACATGATCATCTTATATTAAAAATAAGAATATTTAATAAATTATTAAAAATATAAAATATTTTATAAAAAAAGAAAATCTGAAATTTCTATGAGGTACAGAATAGAGAATTTTATAGACGAATACCTATCAAAAACATCACGAAACCCACCTAAAAATAAAAGAATTAGAAAAAAAATGAATTAAATGAAAAAAATAATAAACTATAAACTAAACATACGAAGAATCATTAAATGATTGATTAAACCATTAAAGAAGAGAATCCTAATTTAATGAAAACAACAGAAAGTATAAAGAATATAATCACAGACAGAAACTATAACATTTATGAATTTTCTAACTTGCAAAATCTATGATTTTGCAACACAGTTCGAATCTTCAGTTCCCATGAGGGAACTTAGAAAAATCTTCGATTTTTCGATATTTTCCTAAAGTTTAAAAGCTAATACCTTTAAAATACAAAAATTTGTCTTAGACTATAATTGAAGAGCCATAAATTAAGAAACTCTACAAAATCTAGAGAAGATGAACATTATTTAAATAGGATTTATTTAAAGAGGTCCTACAAATGTACTTATTACATCTTCAAATAATTGTAATCCACCATCGTATCCAGAGTAATTATGGACAAGGATTGATCTATTATAAACTGGAAACGAAACACTAATGTGTAAAGCTCCAAAGTCTTCCGTTGCAGTTGGAGCTTCAAGAGAACTTGAGAGTAAAAATAAAAATGGTCTATCTTTAAGATTCTCCCTTATATTGTAAGTATCTGCTTCAAAAATTATGTCTGGTCGAACGACTGTCTCAATATTTTCAATTATCTCTTTGACAATTGATTCACGATATTTATCTGGAGGATTATCCGTGATTTGAATAATATCTGGAAGATAACCTAATTCATTAGTTAAAAACTTCGTTATGCCAATAGCTGTTCCACTATCAGCAACTACAGCGAAATAGCTATGTGGTCTTACAAGTATAACTGCGTCTGCAGGGTACTCCATAAAACGGTAGGTTCTATCCTCTTCTTCCTCAACCAGACTTTCAATTTTGTCACTTGAAATATTGAGTTTTTCACCAACTTTTCTGAGAAATTCACTTGTCTGTTTGGCTCCAACAGGAACACTTGGAAATTTGATATATGGTATTTGAAACTTATTTTTAAGTTTTTCTGCTATTTCATGACCTTGCCATGGGGATAATACAATGTTATATTCTGCAGAGGGTATTTTTTTGATATTTTCTAAACCATCTTTCTCTGTGAAGATTATATTAGCATCAACTCCAATTTTTTTAAGAATATTTTTTATATTTAACAACTCTCCTTTCCAAAAAACATGGTTGTAGGGAACTATGCCAAAAATATTGACTAATTTAGGTTGTTTTTCTTTAGGAGTTAACAATTGCTTTACGATAGCATCCCAAAATTGTTCATATCCTTCAAATGAATTTCCTTCAAAACCTGGTGCATTCACATGAATAATTGATGCTTTATCTCTAAATTCATCGACAATAGAATCAACATCATCACCTATAAGTGATGGTACACATCCAGATATCACGACAAATAAACTGGCATTGAATATTTCAATTGTCGATTGGATAAGATTTCTTAATTTTTCTTCACCACCAAATATAACATGTTCCTCTACAAGACAGGAACATGGAGTACTTGTACCTCCTTCATTACCTCCAGCTGATTGACCTCCAGCATATAATGTTCCAAATAGCTGACCTATTCCACATCCAGCACCAGAGTGGAGAATAGGAACTCCTCCTCTTATTCCAAGAGTTGTGCCATAAACTCCAGAAAGAGCACAACTGTAACGAGGGGCTTCAACACTATCATTTTCATAGGAATTAATTTGTATTTGGTCATTACTTAAGATATTTTCTTGATTTACTTTTTCATTCTTAGATGTCATTGATCATTCCCCTCTTTCAAGATAATATAAGGGATCTGGTTGTTGATACCACCAATCTTTATAACTTTTCTCAGTTTTCTCACTCAATATCTTCTGATAAGACTTGTTTTTGAAAGCTTGAACTATGAAGTTTCCAAATGCTACTGCTCCAGCATATCCACTTTGAGCACTCCAAGGGTCAGCATCTCCTCTTAAAGAATGGATTCTTGTAACATTGTTATCACGCTCCCAATTACCTCCTTGAAAGGGACATGTGAATGTTAAATCTGGATCTAAGTTTTGAGTAATGTTAGCTTGTTCTGCTGCTTGAAATGTGTTGACCATTATATCAAAGTCACCTATTTTATCGATGACTTCTTCAAGCTCGTCAATTAACAGGTCATCAAAGTCTTGACTCATTGCAGCTGGAGACTCTAAACCTAATTCATCATAGTATGGAAGTTGAGATACCAGTCTGCCTTGACCTAAGGAACCTAAAACTTGAATTTTCTTATTATCAACTCTTAATTTCTTGAGTTCTTCTTTAATATTATTTATCTGTGGAACCCATCTTTTATGTTCTTCATTTATTAATTTTTCAACTTCATCTTCTTTGCCTGTATATTTTGCTACTTGACGTAACCATTCGTCGGTGTTGGATATTCCTGTTGGTGGAGGATAAAGGAAAAATGGGACATCATATTCTTTTTTCAGTCCTCTTGAAAGATAGTCTGTGTAAGTTGGACAAATTGGGGCTGTTAATGCTGCTTCTGAAAGTTTTTCAAGTTGTTCTATGGTTGCAAATTCTGGTATGAAATTTACTCTAAGACCTAACTTTGAAAGAAGCCTTTCAATTTCTAATCTATCTTGCCATGTGTATGATAACATACTTGCAACATTTACTAAATCTTCTTGTTTTTCTTTTGGTTCTTTAACAAGATATTTAAGAACTCCATGCCAAAAAGCATCATAACCTGTCTGAACTAATCTGGATCTTACACCTTCACAATGTATAGGAACGATTGTTGCATTAATTTTATCCTGAATTTCAGAAACCGTTCCTTCAATATCTTCACCAATTATACCTGTAGTACAAGAAGTTAAAATAAAAATAGCTTTAGGAGAATATCTTTCCTCAGCTTTCAAAATAGTATTTTTCAACTTATCTGCAGCACCATAAATAACATCATCGGATTGCAAGTTAGTTGTTAACCAATTAAGATTATATTGTGCTGGTCTTCCGAGTTCAACTGGCACTCCCCTAAATAATTCACGATAACCTAATGCACTTGATGAACAACCTACAGGAGCATTAAATATAGTTACAGCATCTCTAATTGTAGCTACTCTTACAGCAAGATAGAAGTTAAGAACACAACCACCTGATTGTTGGAATTTTCTTTCTTGACATAAAATTTTATTATTTTTAGCATCATCCAATAATTTTGATGCTTTACCATAGTATACATTTGTACCATTTGCTCTTTGTTCTCTATTGGGGCATGTATTTTTGCTTAAATCTATGGGAAATAATTCTTCATAGTTATCTTCTATTGTTTGTCTATTACTCATTTTATCACATTGTTGTTACTTGTTCATTCATAATCTTTTTAAAAGTTGAATTTTTTTTTTATTAAATTTTAAAATCTCCTTCTTCCTGTTTTCTCAATTCTAATAATTTATCAGACCAAGATTCTGCCCAGTTTTTAAGTTCGTCACTTTCTAATGGTGAAGGGATATACTCTTCTTTATTGTTGTAAATACTTTTTGCAAGTTTCCTATATATTTCTGCTTGATTAGAGTTTGGATTAGCCTCAATAGTTGTTTTACCCCCTAATTCAGCTTGAGTAACTGTAAGTGATCTTGGTATGAAACCAGCTATTGTACTTTTGGTTTGCAAAACAAAATCCTCTAAAATGTCTTTTTGAGCTGAAAAAGTGATTTGATTCCCAATTAAACCACTGAATAAGGCTAATCCCCCATTTGAATACTTTTTTATTCCCTTAAAAAGATTGTTGGCAGCATAAATAGCCATAAAATCTGCAGATGATACTGTATAAACTTGATTTGCTACTCCCTCTCTTATAGGCATAGCAAAACCACCGCAAACAACATCTCCAAGTACATCATATAGTACAACATCTGGAGAATATTTTTCATAGATATTTTCCTGCTTTAAAAATTCTATTGCTGTGATTATTCCTCTTCCAGCACATCCTACACCAGGTTCAGGTCCTCCAGCTTCAACACAATAAATTCCATTAAATCCTTCAATTATTACATCTTCTACTTTTAAATTACCTCTTCTTTTACGCAATGATTCGAGCACTGTTGGTATTGACTTTCCACCAGTTAATGTGTTAGTTGAATCACTTTTTGGATCACATCCGACTTGCATTACACTATATCCAGCATCTGATAGTGCTGCACTAATATTTGAAGTTGTAGTTGATTTTCCTATTCCTCCTTTTCCATAAATTGCAATTTCTTTTATTTTTTTCAAATTACTCCTCCCCAAATTATAATCTAATGATTTAAATTCTAATTAGTTAATTCAATTGATTATATTCTATTTAATTAATCATCTAACAAATTATATTGAAATATATTCAATTCTTTCAGTGTCCAATTTTTTCGCATTATGCCATCTTTCATTTTTATTTGCCTACCATTTCTAAGTTCAAAAATATATACTTGATTTATCAATGTTCAAATAGTATATAACAATTCAAATATTATATAACAAAAATATATAAATAATATAACAGTGTTATTTAATTTTATATAACAATTGTTATTTAAAAAATCATATATAAATGTTGTGATTTAAAGATGATGTGAAAAGTGTGGAATTTATTGAAAATTTATTTTATATATGGAGAAAATTAAAAATCTTTTTTAAGTTAAAACAAGGTTAAGCAAAAAAAAATGGAATTGAAAAAATTCCACAAAAATTAAAAGGAATCACAGTTAAATCGTGTTTTTAGTAAAAATAGATAATTTTGTTGCTAAAAAAGCTTGTTAACTGTTTGAATATTTATCAAGGAGATCATTTGTTTTTCATTGAATTTATTATCTTACTTTATCAGTTATCTCAATATCTATTCTAAAATTTTTATCTTTTTTAATTAATTTAGATCTAATGGGAATAAAATGAGAATCTATTAAATATCTTAAATATGTCACCTCATTTTTAGGTAATTTAAGTTTGCTTTTTATCTTAAATTTACCTTTCTTTATTTGACAAGCTATTTTTCCATTTGTATCTATATATAATTCTGTTTTTAACTCATCAATATTCTTTTCAATTTTTTCAGTTTCAAAATTTGTAAGATTTAAGCCAGCAGTTACCTTTAAAGGATAGTCACCAATATTGCCCTTATTTTTCATGAATGATTTATTAGCTACAGCTGCATTTATTCCTTTCTGGTTTTCTGATGCAACATACCACGCCCGTCCTATCACTTTATCAATACTTTGTTCTGGTGGAACAATGCCCTTACTTTCATAAGTCCTTATTAATTTTACCACTTCTTCCCTTTTAACATTTTCTTCAATAGAACTAATTGCCAATCGTGTTAAAACTGGACCATAATCTCCTCGTCTAAAAGTCCCCCAGACAGACTTGAAATCATGATGTTTTCGTCTTTTTACTATTTCATTAATTACATTCCCATTCAAATAAGCTATTTTCATCAAATCTGATCTTGAATAGCTATTTAATTTATGTAAAATATCCTTCCAGTTCCTTAACTTGTCAACATTATTTTTTTTAATCTCCTTCTCAAGTATTTTAATAGTTGATTTTGGAAGTAAGTCTTTTATCTCTTCAGGAATCTCCATATCATTCTGGATTATGCTACTCCGAATATTCCGTCCAGATATTTTACTTTCATTGACCTTCAACTCTGGAATTATATGGAAGTTCATATTTCTATTATATTTTTTCTTTAAGAATTCATTTACTGCAAACCATCTTATAACATTTCTATTCGGAAGATTTCTATCTATTCCAACGAAAATCCCTTGTTTTACAAATTTTTTAGAATAATCTTTGATTTCTGTTTTCGAAACATCTGCAGCATCAACATAATCAAGGACTCCATCTTCTATCATCATAGCTATTCTAATTGGAACAGAATAAGATAATGTCAGACGATGATGAAGTCTTTCAATAGGTATTACTTCATCTGCACCTAATTTAAGAGCCATTTCCTTTCTCGCTTCGTAATGTGTGAAAAATGGACCATGATTTGCACTATAACCTTTATTAAGGTAAATAGTTACTTTATCCCCCTTTTCATCGGCTATTTCTCTGGCTTTAGCTATTAATTTCTCATGCCCCTTATGAACTGGATCAAAATCAGCACTTATTCCTATCATTTAGTGTTCCTTTAAAATATTAAATGTTTCATATTTTAATTTGACTATTTCTTTAAACCTGATTTAAATCTGATATCTACTCATCAGATAACTTTAATATGCCAGCTATTATTAACCACATTCCAACAATACTTCCTAAAATTATAGGATCTCTAACAAGTGAGCCGATTATAATATATAAAATTCCTAATATTATTCCACTTATTCCTGTCCAATAGCCTATTTTGCTATCTCTACCTCCTATTAATACAATGAGACTTATAATCATCAATAATATTCCCAACAAATAAAAGTTCAAGCTTATTAAAAATGCGGTTATTGCTGGACTGAAAAGTACCATTATACTTAATATAAATAGTAATAGTCCAAAAATTATGTGCACTAATGATGTCTTAGGGGAGAAATCTATTTCAGCCATTCCATTGATAATCAAAAACATTGATAATAACAATATTGATACTCCACTTATAACATCCACAGTTAAAATCCCTAATATCGGGAAAATAACGATAATAACACCCAACATTATTGATATAATACTTGTAATACTTTTTTTCATTTTAACTCCTCCACAACTACTATTACAATATTGATATAATAGTGTTATTGTTTTATATTATATTTGTAATTATGAGTTTATATCCATTAATATAATTCATTAATTAATATAATTTATGCAGTACATATATTATTTTTTATATATTCATTTAAATTTAAAGCATTATCAATACGATTAAAATAATTAAATTTTATAAAAGTAATTAATATTATTAAAAATAATTAAAATAAGTGATTATATAAAATGGATTTCATCTCCCATTCTAAAAATTAAAAAATCTTCGATTTAGGGTAATTTAATTATTAAAATGAATTAGTCAATTAAATAAGTGGTAAATGTCTGATTGTTGTTTTTGAACGGTTTAAATTAGATGATTCCTTATCAGCAATCCAATGTAATTTACATTCACAATCAATATTATCAATTAAACTTTGTTTAAGGTTCGCATTAATGATAAGATTTTTTAAGGTTTTATTACACTTTTTACAATTATATGGTCCTCTCCTTGATCCAAATCCAGATGTATCCATGAAAGAAGGAACATTTATATTTTTTCTTGTTTCATTTATTATTTCAACTACACTCCATATCCATGGAGGTTGATAACTACCTCTTTTCCATAATTGTTCCACCAATGTTCCTTTATGTATTGTAGTTGGTGTAAAAGAGACTCTATTCACACCAATCCTTTCACAATACTTGGAAGTTTCAATAGCTTCTTCAATTGCCTCATTTTCACTTGTTAGTATAGGTTTAACTAAGATATATGCCTTAGATTTTATCTTATAACTATTTTTCAATGATTTTATTATTCCAATACTTTTTTCAAAGTCTTCTCTACTAAAACCTTTATTAATTTTCTCTTCTCTTGTGAAATCATTAGATGTTTCCAGCCCAATGCTTACTTCAAATAGCTTATCTCCTAAACATGAAAAAACATCTTTTAAAACATCTTCTTTAATATATTCTGGTCGTGATTCCACTACAACTTCTTTAACATGTTTTTTAGATAAATATTCTAAAATCTTATCTCTTGCAGTGATTGGAACTTCCATAGGATTTAAAAAACTACCTGAAGAAAAAATTTTCACACCAGTACTCTCAGTTAAATCATACTTTTCAAACTCATTTACAAATAACTCAAAGATTTCATTCCCATCAACAGATTCTAAAAATGAATCAGAAACATAGCTACACATTGTACATCCACCACTATCACCTAATGCCCATGAACATCCCACAGTAGGGATTATTATAAATATATTTTTCCCAATTCCTGAGTAAAGAAGATCGTCTTGATACCAACTTGCAGTTAACTGTTTAAGACTTCTTTTTTTCATTTTTTCAAATGATCGTGCCCTTATTTCTTTATTTAACTCTTGAATTTCCATTTAATAGCCCATAGTGATATAATCAATAATATCTAATCACTAATATCTAAATAATATCTAACCAATATAATGTTTACCTAAAAATACTCAACATCTGGTATTTTACTAAATTTTTAGAAAATTATAATATTTTTTAAAGGAAAATATCTATAATATTATTTTATAAAATTATTTTCTATTTTTCAAAAGTAATAAAATTTACTATTAATACTAACACAACAACAAGTAATAAATAGCTCATTGAACACAAAAAACAAAAAAAGCCACAATAATCCAACTAAATATTTAAATAAAAATAAAAAACAATTAACTAAATCCAATGAAGAAAAGTAGATCTGAAATAACTATATAAAGCATTTAAACACTTAACTAATGAAATATATGGTTATTTAAGTATTAATAAGTTATATCAAATTATGTCCTTGTTTTCAATGCTTGATATTTAAGACTTAATATTGATCACGAATGATACTTTGTGATGATGATTTAATTTTTTTAACCTTAAAATATAATATTACAATAAACAAAGGATCATAAGTTCTCTAAAATATCTTTAGTGAAGTGACTTAAAATTAAATCTGCTCCTGCTCTTTTAATAGATATTAAAGTTTCCATAATAGCATTTTCAGTTAAATATCCTTTCTCAATACCAGCTTTCAGCATAGAATATTCTCCACTTACATTGTATGTAGCTATTGGAAGATTAAAATTATCTTTCAATGATTTGATAATATCTAAATACACTAAAGCAGGCTTCACCATCAAAATATCTGCACCTTCAAATAAATCTAATTCAGCCTCTCTAATAGCTTCACGAGCATTTGAAGGATCCATTTGGTAAGTTTTTCTATCACCAAATGATGGAGAAGAAGAAACAGCATCTCTAAATGGATGATAAAATGAAGAAGCATACTTAGCAGAGTAAGACATTATTAAAACATCTTCAAACCCATTTTTATCTAAATTTTCTCTAATAGCTAAAATTCTTCCGTCCATCATATCTGAAGGAGCTATAATATCTGCACCAGCTTCAGCGTGAGATATAGCAACTTTAGATAAATAGTTCAGTGTTTCATCGTTCAATATCTTATTTTCATCTACTATTCCACAGTGCCCATGGTTTGTATATTGACATAAGCAAACATCACTTATTACAACGAGATTTGTTTCTTTTTTAAGTTTTTTTATAGTTTTTTGAACAACACCTTCTTTATCATAAGCAGATGAACCTATTCCATCCTTCTTAGATCCTTTGGGCATACCAAATATAATCGTTGATTTCAATCCTTTTTTTTCAAGCTCTTTTGCAAAAATGACACTATCATCTATTGAGTAACGATACTCATCAGGCATTGTTTTTATAGGCTCTTTTTGACCTTTTTTCAGTTCTTCTTTAACAAAAATTGGCTGTATTAAATCTTCTTTACTGAGTTTGGTTTCTTGTATTATATTTCTAATTTCAGGAGATTTTCGTAACCTTCTCATTCTTGTTCTTGGAAAGTTCATAAGGACACCTAAATATCTGAAAATAAATTTTAATAGTATAAAAATTAACTTCAACAATTTTAAATTTGAATTATAAATTGTTACTTAGTTTACTTGTTAATTTATTATTTCAATATCATTATTTATATGTTTTAGTAAAAAATAGTATTATTTTAATAACAAAATTTAGATAATCAAAGTTTGGACAATAAATATTTAACAATCAAAATATATTACTATAATATTCGATAAATATATTAATTACAACTAATAAATGTTTTATAATGATATTATATATTAATTATAAGATGTTAATATTATACAAATTATTGGAGTTGATAAAATGAAAGTAGATAAAAAAATATTCGAGGAAAGAAGAATACAAGCTATTAAACCTAAAACCGCTCAATTATTAGTTGAACAAATTGGTCACGAGCTATACAATCATAACTTATACAGAACCTTTGCAAATTACTTCGCAGTAAAAGGATTACATAAATTAGAAGAATACTACATTGCCAGAGCAGACGAAGAAGTTACACATCATCAATGGATAGTTGACAGGTTAAACTATGCTGATGTATTATATAAATACCCTGAAGTACCTGCTGTAGATACAGATATTAAAGACGAAGAAGATACATTTATTCAGACATTAGACAAAGAAATAGAAACCACAACTTTAATTTATAATATCGTTGAAACCGCAGAAAAAGAAAAAGACTGGGAAACTGTTAAATGGTTACAAGATACACTTGTCGATGAACAAACCGAAGAAGAACATATAAGTCGGAAATTCTTAAAAATAGCAAGACAAGATACTGACTGGGTTACAAAAGAAGATTATATATTAACTGAATATCAAGCTGGTGAAGCAGCTGATGCCCAAACAACCCAATAGAGTTAGACTAAAATCATTCATCAAATTACTTTTTCTTTTTTTAATCTAATATTTGAACAGTTATGTAGTTAATTGCTTAATTAACTCAATATTTATCTAAACTCTAAACTCATTTTATTTAACAACTCCGCTCTTCTTATCCTTTAAAGCTACTGATAATTTAAACTAATTTAACTAAAAATACCATTAATAATTAGAATATCATTAAAATTATTAAAATAAACCAACTAACAAAACTTAAATTAAAAAATTGGAAATAATTTTTAGTGAAAATTTAAGTTTAAGATCAGTTATACACTAACTAAATTAGAAATGTATTTTAATAATAAAAATATAAGTTGATACATTGAATGAGAACCTAAGTTAATGGTCTTATAAGGTTCAGAATGTAATTAAAACATTATTCTTTTATTAAATAGGCAAATGATTATATGATTCCATCCTCTCCAAAGCCCAAAAAATCTATTTTAACAGCCCTAATTTTTATTTTATTAATATCTATTCTTCCAATAATAGCTATTACAAATCTAAACTTTGGAGGTCTTGGAGACCATCAAAGCATGACATTATCAAACAATAAAACTCAGACCAATGATAATGTGAAAGAAAATATGACAGCTATTGAAACTATAAGCTATAAATTTGTATCAAACACGAAAGATGCTGCTGAATGTGCATCAGTCATAATATATTCAAATAATAATTCATCAACCTATGGTTATAGAAGAGACTCCACTGACAGATCAGATCAATACATGAATAAAGTGAAAATAAGTGGTGAAGGAGGTCTTATTGAGAGTAATAATACTGATGAGAAGAAATCTGTCATATCTTTCGTGCATTCTTTAGTCTTAGATAATGGTTGGTATATGGGGGTAGGAGGTTTAGATAATCCAAAGATAAATAAAAAACTTGAAAAGTTTGGAGTATCAATAGCAATTAAAGGCAGTATAACTTATAATGATATGGAAGAAGCTTTAACTTATATTAAAGCAATTGGTGGAGGACATTTTGTTATTAAATCACCAACAGGTAAAGTTGGAGTAGTTTCTTATTACTCTGGAAATTATATGGTAAATACATACCAGCTTGAAAATGATGATTATGTTGTAGTGCCTAACAGCCCTAATTTCTTTTACAAAGGAACACTGGATACTAAAAAAGAACAGCCTATTGATGCTGCTTTTTATTTATTAAGTATCGATAAATTTGGAGTTAATAGGAGAAATAGCATAGTTTTAAATGTTCACAATATCACTGGTAAAAGTCAGTTAGACGCGTATGTTGCAAATGATGATGGAGTCGCTGCTGGGAAAAGTTGTGATGGAATGTCAGATGATATAATTTTCAATGGAAAAAGAACAAATAGAAACTCAATTCCAAAAGTTTCAAATGATAAATTATTCCTTGGAAGTGTTGAAGTCTGAATTGTGTTTTAAATGTGTTTCCATTGAATTTATAGGCAGTCAAATCCAACAATTAGATCAATTACTTATTTACCAGTGTATTTTGCATAAAATCCATCTGTATCAGCATAAATAGTTTTAAAACCATATTCTTCGGCTTTTTTGATTGTGTCCTGAATATAATTTCTTCCCCAAGCAGTGATAGATTCTGCACACTCAAATGAATGCCATCTGAATTTTGAAAATCCGTAAATCCCGTACATAGTATTTGCAAGTCTTTTCAATGCTTGTTGCTGAACATCTAAAACTTTCCTTTCAGTTTCATCCTTAGAACTTTTTAATCGTCTTTTAATCTCAATTCTCTCATTTAAAATATCTCCTATAACTGAAGGAATAAAACCAATAGGTTTTTTTGCAAATTTATGATTATAAGATGGGGCAACATTAAACTTATCAAGGTTCAAATCTTTATCCTTAACTTGTTCTGAAACAATATTTTTAACATATCCTCCATTTGAAAGTTTTTTTAGTAGAACATCTGGAGAAATATTTTTTGAAATAATAATACTTGGATACAAACTTCTAAAATCAAATTGAACAAGATTTTCATGCAATCCTTTCTCTGGTTCTTTAACATAACCTCCAACATTTTTTTCTCTTGAAGAATCTCGATCTGTAATTGGCTTGTTTGGAACGACTTCATCATATTCATAAGCCCTACGTACCAAATACCATTCAGCTTGTTGACCTGTAGCCATACGAGTTATGTCAAAAAATGGTTGACCAACAATCCGTGTAAGTTCTAAACTTAGAGGTAAAGTCATTTCAGCTATTTTTAGTGTAGATACAACATCGTCAAGAGCATAATGAAGTAAATTTTGGAGGTTTTGACCTTCATTATCCCAATACTCCCAAATTTTATCTCCAGGAATATCAATTTTTTCTTCATCAAAAAGTTCAAAATACACTCTTTCTAATGTATAACGATCCAAGCTAATGTATCGTCTCATTAGTAAATATAAATCAATATGGATGAGTCCTTTAAAAGCAGCTGCTTTAGAAAACCCTCTATTTAAAAAGTTTAGTTTTGAGCCTTCCCAACCTAAATCAAGCTCAATATCATAAATTTTGGCTCTGTCTTTAAGATAAGGAAAATCAAAATTATCTGAGTTGTACCCTACAATAATATCTATACTATTTTCTTTAACAATTTTAATAAAAGATCTGATTATTTCTTCCTCAGAGTCCACCTTTTCAACAAAATCCAAGCCTTCAGTTTTAGTTGATATCACCTTATTAATTCCTGTGTTTGTTGAGACTCCTAAAATAATAATCTCATCATTTTTAGAGTTTGGCATGCCTTTTGGATTTCTAACCTCTAAATCAAAACTTAAAATTGTAAAATCAACATTATCTGTATCTAACGATTGAGGAGGAGAATTTAACTTAAATATTTCTAAATTATCATTAGTTTCTGTATATAAAAATGAAGAAACAACTTCCCCATTCAATTCTATCATAGACATAGGGAATATGTCATTGTTAATTAAATATCTGCGATAAAATGGAATGTCATGTTCTCTAATATTATCAACTGATTCAAAATTCCTAATTTCATCTCTAAACTTAGGAACATCCTGAGGATAATGGAATATAACTTTTAAAAATTGAGATTCAACTTGGAAATATTTTTTATTAACAAGTTCAATAGATTCAATATTCAATTCACCTATTTCCTTTTTAGCCATTTCAACATCATTTGCAACAACATAGATGTATGGTTGGAAATCAAAATCCAATGCCATAATAGCTTTTTCACCATCCTCACATTTTTCCTTTCCAAAAAGACGAACAACAGGTTTTTCATTATAAGTCACATAATCAATATCAAAAAGGATAATCTTTCTTTTTTCCATTTTTCAATTCCTACTTAAATTTTCCTTATCCAAATTTATATTTAAATATCTAACTAAAATTATTTTGATGTATAAACAATAAAGTACAGTCTAATTTTTAAGTTCAAATTTTTACCTTTAATAAAACCAATAGGTTCTTTGCAAATTTATGATTATTTTATGACTTCAATGTATCTAAATAAATAATATAAATCAAAGTTTAATATCTCTTTCAATGGCTGTTGATCCAGTTTTCGAAATTTTTCTAATTCCAAAACCTTTTAATAAAGATATAAAACTGTTAATCTTAGAAGGATTGCCAGTTATCTCAACTGTTAAGCTATTTTCACCAACATCAAGAATATTCCCCTTGAAAATATCTGTAAGCTGGATTATTTCTCCTCTTTTCTGTTCATTTTCTACTTTAACCCTTACTAAACAAAGTTCGCGACTAATCGTTACTTTAGGATCTAAATCTCTAACCTTTACAACATCTACTAACTTATTTAATTGTTTCGTAACCTGATCAAGGATTTTTCTATCTCCATTAACTATGAATACCATTCTTGATAAATTTTCTGTTTCGGATTCTCCAACACTTATACTATCAATGTTAAATCCTCTTCTTGTAAATAAACTTACAACCTTTTGAAGTACCCCTGGACGGTTTTCTACCAATGTACTAATAATATGACTTTCCATCATTAATCACTTTCCCTAAATTCTTCAGTAAAATCATGTCCTATGATTTAAATTCTCATATAATTTCATCTATAACTTTAATATTTAACTTAACCTTAATATTCAATTCAACTAATATTCATCATATTTTCAATTTGTGCTTAATCAGTTAAACAATCGATTAAAGGTTTTCAGTCTTATATTCCCCATAAATTTCATTTAATTTACAGCCTGGAGGAACCATTGGCAAATTCTCTGATTTATCAATGACTATATTTAATAAAGTAGGTTCCCCAGATTTAATAGCAGTCTCAAGAGCATTTTTAGTCTCTCCAACTTTTTCTATATATTCTCCATTGACTCCAAAACTCTCAGCTAATTTAACAAAATCAGGGTAGTCACCTAACTTAGAATGGGAAAAACGCTTAGAATAAAAAAGCTCTTGCCATTGATAAACCATTCCTAATGTTCTATTCTCAAAAAGACAAATAATAACTGGTAAATCATACTCTCTAACAGTGGCTAAATCTTGACACACCATTAAAAATCCACCATCACCAGTGACAGTGATAACATCAGATTCAGGCAAAGCTACTTTCGCTCCAATAGCTGATGGAAACCCAAATCCCATTGTTCCAAGACCACCAGAACTAATAAACTTCCTTGGCTTATTTGTATTGAAGTAATGAGCCATCCACATTTGATGCTGACCAACATCTGTAGTTACTATGGCGTCATCGCTTAAAACTTCGGATAACTCTTTTATGACCTGTTGAGGCTTTAACGGATAATCATCATAAGTCATTTTAGGATAATAATCTGTTCTCATTTTAATAGCTTCTTTAATCCAAGTATCTGAAAATTTGAGATTTTCTTTTTTTATTTCAGATATTAAGGACTTAAAAACCTGTTTTCCATCACCAACGATTGGAATATCTATACCAACATTCTTACCTATTTCTGCAGGATCAATATCTATATGTATAATCTTAGTATGACTGAAATTGTCTAAATTACATGATGTTCTATCTGAAAACCTGCATCCAACCACTATTAAACAATCACATTCTCCAATAGATAAATTTGCAGATTTTCTTCCATGCATGCCAACTATTCCAAGAGCCTTATCATCCTCCTCTGGATATGCCCCCTTACCCATTACAGTTGTGACTACAGGAGCATTAATTAAGTCTGAAAATTCTTTCAACTCCTTTGAAGCATCAGATATTATTAATCCACCACCAACAAGTAAAACATGTCTTTTAGAATGTTTTATTAGGTCAGTTGCCTTCTTTATTTGTTTAATGTTTCCTTTTAAATTAGGATTATATCCTGGAGTTTGGAATAAGTCCTTTTCATAATACTCAAGTTCACCTTCCTGGACATTTTTAGGAACATCAATAACAATAGGACCAGGTCTTCCAGTGGATGCAATTTCAAAACTTTTTTTGATAATTGATGGAATCATTTCAGGAGTATTTGGTTGATAATTATGTTTTGTAATTGGCATTGTTATCCCAATCATATCCACTTCTTGAAATGCATCATTTCCAATCAAACCTGTTGCAACCTGACCAGATATTGCAATCACTGGAGATGAATCGATATTAGCAGTAGCTATTCCTGTAATCATATTAGTCGCTCCAGGTCCTGAAGTAGTCACACAAACCCCAACCTTCCCTGATGCTCGTGCATAACCATCAGCTGCATGAGTAGCTGACTGTTCATGTCTTACAAGAATATGTTCTAAATCAGATTCATAAATCATGTCATAGAATGGAAGGATTTGTCCTCCTGGATATCCAAATATAACATCTGTTCCTTCTTCTTTAAGAGCTTTTATTATAGCCTCTCCACCTCTCATCTAAACACCTATTAATTAGTTAACTTAATAATTTATAATAAAATTATGATAAGGTTATATATTAAGTTAAAAGAATTTTAAGTTTAACTTCTTAAAATCTATTCATTTTATTCAATTCATTAGTAAATAGAAGCAACTACTTTAAAAAATCATTTATAAAAGATTATTATAACAATAAGATATACTAATAATTTTTTGGTAAATGAAGTTTATATAATTTTAAATAAAGTAAACTTATGATGTAAAATCTAAATTTATTAGTTAACTAAGTTTAATTAATCAAATTCAATAGAGTGAAACTAACTATTTTTAATCTCAACCAACAAATTATTCTTGTTAAATTAAAAAATAAACAATTTTATAAAAGAATAAATAATTTTATAAAAGTATAATGATTACCAAAACTTTTATAATATTTATTAAAAATTTTTATAGAAAACTATTCTTAAAATTGCTTGTAATTTTAATTTAAGAATTATCATAAATTTTTTAAAGTTTAATAAAAATATAAGAGGTTGTAAACTTTTGTGGAGGTTTTTCAATTTTCATGGTTTCTTTAATTATAAAATCTCTGATTTTATAATTTAGAAAATCTTTGATTTTCGTTTATATAAAACATGAATTTTCATGAAAAACTCCACACTTTTTTACAGTCTCATTAAATCAAAATATTTATATAGTGATTATGTGAAACCTAATTTGTGGTTCTTACCAATTGATGAAAATATGAACTTTTAAGGTTGGTAGTTTAATAGTTGGTTGGAGGATGATATATTTTTAGTATGATTATTTATCAAGCTTTAGTATGATTATTTATTAATATTTTTTTTATTTTTAAAGTAAAATTTTTAAGTTTTTTAATTTTTTAGTATTTAGGTTTTAAAACTTTT
>JAITGU010000077.1 GCA_031280375.1 Candidatus Methanovirga procula
CATTGGCATTAATGCCAAGAGCAAGAATATATATTTTCCAATTGGGACAATCTTAATAGCAAAATAAACAACAACTATATAAAACAATAAATTAATTAAACGACCAAAGTACAACAAAACCAAAGGTGAAATATTAAAAAACTCACCAATCTTAATAACTAAAGCAGTAGCTAAATAAGGAAGAGGCATATAAACATTAGTATTTCTTTGCCCTATTTCTATCGTATCCTTGATATTAAAAGGAATTTTCAAATATGGTATGTAGTCAAATTTTTTTGAATCAGAAATAGAATACACAAGATTATTGTTCAAACCTCTAATACCAGGAATTGAAAAAATACTTTTAGGAATATCTATTGTTGGACCATTACTTGGAATAATATGTCCTTGACTTACATCAAAAGCCTTTACAAAATGTGCACCTTCATCTAAACTAATAAAAGGAGGATTAATAACAGCAAACATAGAACCAAAAATTAGTGCAAAGACTAAAAAAATTACTTCAATTTTCATTTTAATTAAATTTGTCATAAAAATTACTCTCCTATCTAAAGTATCGATGCTGTTTGAAGATTCATTGATTTCTAACATTCATATATTAAAAATTAACCGTATACAAATAACGAGGATAAGTTATGAATTTTGTTAGTTTTATTTCTCCAAGATAACCCAACTTTAATCCATTTTCAATTAAAGTCGTGTTAAACGAAGATATTCCACCATTTATGTCAGGAAAACCATTATTACCATTATAAAAAACCCAAACTTTACCATCATGTAATTTTTCAGTTATATTTGTTATTGTTGAATTAATCGGATTATCCCACCAATAAATAATTGAATTATTTAAATAGAAATGGAAAAACCTATCCATAAGCTGAGGACCAATATAAATTATAGTATCATTTTCACTGATTTGGTTTAAATAATTTTTAAATTCAAAATCAGCAAATTTAGAAACATTTTCAGAGTTTATAAAAGTAATAGAATTACATATTCCCACAAATATTAAAAATATCAAAATTGGAACAAAAATCCTCTTTCTTGAATTGTAAGTCTTTGAGAGTAAAACAGAAAAAGATAACCAAAAACAACCTATAACAACAAAAACATATTTTGGATAGAACATAGGCCTGATTAAAACAGAAAATAAGCATCCAAAAGACATTGTAGCAATTAAAACAATAAATCCACCGTTGATAAGTGATGAAGAATTTTTTTTATCTTTAATTATCTGTGATATATAATATATGATTAATATTATGAATGTAATTAAGAATATAATTCCCAAAACAGTCATATCAAGATCATGGTAATGAGGGGAAAATATAAACCAGATTGTATTGGGTATATCTTGAAATGTTGGTTTACTCCATTGATTATCCCCAAATACTGTTTTTTTAAGGAAGAGAAATACCCATGGAATATAAATCGATGTTAAAGTTATCGCTGATAAAAACCATTTATTTATTAAATTTTTATTTTTTAAAATAAGAAATAAATATATAAAAACAATAGCTATTGCCCCATAGTAGTGAGTGTAGATTGTCAACAAATTAAAAATGGTGAATATAATCCAATTTTTATTATTTGCTTGTTTTAATAGCTTATAAGCATAATAGAAACTTATTGTTGCAAAAAACATTACCCAAGAATACATTCTAATTTGAGTGGCATAAATCATCATTTTAGGCATTGTAATTATACAGAATCCGAAAATACCTGATGTTAGCCATCCAAAGTCTTTTCTTAATCTTGTTAAGCTAAAGCATAGCAACAAAACTATAGGAATAACTGAAACTAATTTATATATATATATATTATTAAAAGATAATGATTTTGGCAAAATCAGTAATATTGATTTTAAGATAAGATAGTACAGCGGTGGATGAACATCAGTAGCCGTAGTGAGAATCACATGTTTAAAAGATATAACAGATAATTTAATAGTATAAACTTCATCTAACCATAATGATTTATTTAATCCTAAAATCAACATTATTAGCAATAAAATTATACTTAGACCAAATAATCCTATACCTATAAGTTCATCAATGCTTAAATTTCTCTTTAAAATGTTAATACTAATCCCCCTTACAAAAAAATTTAAATTACTTTTATTTTTATTTTTTTTCTATTTTAGGAAATTCTGATGGTGAAAAATAATACACTCTTGCATATCCTTTATCTACTAAAAGTTGATTAAAATCAGTTTTCATATCATTAATAAGTATTTTAGCCAAGGTTCTATTATATCTATCTTTACCTTCACCATACTTTCCTTTCCATGCTAAACTATCAATATCTAACACTAGAATTTTATGTAATAAGCTATTTTTAGTAAAATTTTTAGCTTCTCCATAGCCATTTTCACCTTTCTCAGGTGTATCAATTCCAACAAGTCTTATTCTTCCAATCCCTTCTACATCAATGGTGTCTCCGTCAACAACATAAGTACATTCTCCAGTGAAATCATTATTAAATTTAATTTTTGACTGATCATAGTTTGATTGGTTGATTGAGTTATTATCACTTAGTTGATTGATATTTAAAAAATTTAAATTACTATCTTGCCATATCCCATTTAAGTAGATATAACCTCCTACTGAAAACAGTATAATTAGGAAAATAATAACTGTTTTTTTCATTGAGAACCAACCAATGCTGTTAACTTATATAAAATAGCTATTATTAATCATTTAATTTAGATAACGAAGATTTTTAAATTGTATTTTGATCTATATTAAAAATAAAGAACTTATTTAAGAGCATTCGTAGTATTAAGTTCAATTCTATCAACGACTTTTTGACCTTCAGTAGCCATTTCATGAAATGTATTAATAGTTTGCTGCATTTTAGGAAGAGCCTCTTCTTTATATCTATTTATATCTTCTATCGCACCAATAGCATCAGCAAAAGCATTTTTAAGAACTTCAGGAGAAATCATTGATTCCATACTTTGTCTTTGTATTTCACTTCCTTGTTGACGAAGCATTTTAGATGTAGATTCAATAATACTCTCTGTTGTTTCATTAAGAATTTGGATTTTTTTAAGAACAATCTTTTGATTGTACAGTGCACTTGCAGCCATTACTCCTGTTCTAAGAGCTGTCACTGTAACATTTTTGGCACGATTAACACCATTAATAAGAGCCTTATTATTTCTTTGGATTACATTTAATGTTACAATAGCATTTTGATTTACAACAATCACCTCTTGCATGTCCATTATTCTTTGCCTAAGTGGAAACAATATTTCATCTTTAACAAATTTAATTTTCTCTTCATCAACATATTCAAGTTCAGCTTTACGAATTTCAGCTTCAATTGCCTCATCCATCATCTTACCTAACTCAATATCTGTCATAAGTTGTTTTGTTAATTCTCTTAAATAAGATTCTTCATTAAAAAGAGTTGTGTTATCATTTGTTATCATTTTACTCCCAATTTCGAGGGATTTTATTATGTCTGCAATAACAGTTTCTGCTTTTTTATATCTGTCGAAATATCTACGAACTGGATTAAAAAACTTTCCTAATAAACCTTCTTTAGTGAAATCAAGCATGCTTGGATCTAAATCTTTAATTTCTCTACCTAAATCTGACAATTTTTCTCCAACCTCAGCTGCATCCTCTCCTCCTTTAGAGAGATCAGTGAACCTGGTAGCCAAAAGCTTATTTTTTGATGCTGATCTATCCATTGTTGAAAGACCAAAATCTTCCAATGGTTTTAAGATAGTTTGTCTTTCATTAAGATTTTTTAAATCAGCTTTAAATATTGCAACAGCATTTTTTTCAGCGGTTTCCATCATTTTAGGATTTTCTTGTATTTTTTTTTCTTCAGTTTTTAAAGTATTTTCTGCTTCTTCTTTTATTTCATTAACATTAAGAGAAAATTCTGTTGTCATTTTATTACTCCATCTTCTAAAATTAAAAATTATTTTATGAATTAGTCTATAATACTTAATAGTATATAAATTTATCGATGTTCTTCCATATATCCTTTTTAAGTATTGCACAATCAGTTACAGCTTATAAATGTATAAGATAACAATAAAACCTATATGTTTAATTTTCAGTTAAATGACATATTGATATTTTTTGATATGAAGTTATATCTACATTTTTAATTCAACGATTTTAAGTATTTTATTAAATTAATAAATAATCATGATAATGTTATTTTTAATAATAATTAATTTTAACATAGTACAATTTAGAATAATTATTATTTATGATTCAATTTACTTTCAAAATTTAAGAGCTTTTTCAAAAATACTATACCTTTCATATATTAATTATATTCTTTTACAGAATCAATGACATTTTGCATATCAGTTAATAATTCTTTTACTTCTCCAACAGTAGTTTCTCTATTTGAGTTACCTAAATTAATTGTCAATTCAACCACCAATTCATCCATTTTCTCCACCACTGACTTCAATATTTCTAATCTATTTTTAAGTTCTTCATCAACTTTTGCTGTGCATTCTTCTGTTATATTTATTATATTTAAAGTTGATTCTACTTGTCTATGAAATATCTCACTCCACATATCAATTTCGCCCATAAATCTATCGTAGGTTAGCTGTGGTGGTGGGAAATGTTCTTTGATTATCTTTTTAGCAACTTCTTCTTTACTTTGATATTTAGCTTTCAAATCATTAATATCTTCTTTATATTTTTTAATTTTATGAGTCTTCAAGTCATTATTATCTTCATAATCTTTAAATTCCTTGTAAAATTTTTCAGTATTCTTTTTAGTGGTTGATGTATGTTTAATATATTTTTTTGCTGTGGAAAACGGGGATTTAATGAATCTGGATGCTTTAACTCTAAAAGCTTTTATTGAACCAGGAGCATACTTTAATACATCTTCATCGGTTAAAAAACTGTTTGGTTCAAAAACACTGCTTACTAAAAAAAGAGTTGTAAAAAGATTATAAGTAAAAACAGCTGTTATTAACCACATCCCCCTTACATAAATATAGATTATTAACATGATTATTATTAAAAGAATACCTAAACCTTTTTTTCTTAAATAAAATAAACCAACACCAGGAAATATAAAATTTAAAATGTAGGCTAAGATTCTATTTTTCTCAACAAGTTTTCTTAGTCGTTCTATTTCTTGTTTTCTTTTTTCTTCATTAAATTTTATATAATTATATGGTCTTTCTGATGACTTATCGGCATCATTTTTAGTTATTCTCTTCCCATCCTTATATTCAACATGTTGCTTTGGATTATATGGTTTTTCTGAGATTTTACCTTTATCCATTATATCGCCATTTTCATTGTTTTAAATAAATGATTTTATTCCTTTTTAGTTAAAACTCATCACCACCATATAAAATAAGACTAACTACCATATAATCTTATAAATCGATCATCTAATTGATTAGCAGTCCATTTTTCTATATTTTCTATTTTAATTACTTTATTTATATTAATAAAATCATTTAATTTTATTTTTTATGAATTAAGTAATTTATAAGTTTATTTTTTCAAATTTAAATATTTTCAAATAAATTTTTTATAATTAAATATGATAAAAAAAAAAAATCAATGAATTGATCTTAAATATAAATTTATTAAATAAATAAGAAATTATTTTATTAAATTAACTTTAATAAAAATATTATAAAAAAATAATACAATTTTAGATGATTAAAATAAAAATTTAAGAGTTTTAATTAATTTAAAAAAATTAACATATTTACTAATAATCATATTTTTTTATAGAATCAATCACATTTTGCATACCAGTTATCAATTCATTTACTTCTCCAACAGTAGCATCTCTACTTGAATTACCTAAATTAATCGCCAATTCAACCACTAATTCGTCCATTTTTTTCACAATAGTTTCCAATATATTTATTCTATTTTTAAGTTCTTCATCAACTTTTGATGTGTATTCTGGTGCCAAATTTATTATATTTAAAGCTAATTCTACTTGTTTATGAAATTTCTCTCCCCATATATCAACTTCACCAATAAACCTATCGTAGGTTAGCTGTGGTGGTGGAAAATATTCTGAGATTACTTTTTTGGCAGTCTCCTCTTTACTTTGATATTTAGCTTTCAAATCATTAATATCTTTTTCATAATCTTTAAGTTCATCACAAACTTCATTAACATCTTTTTCATTATCTACATCTGTATTAGAATTATTCATTGGATTAGGATTTTTAATTGTTTCTTTTACTTCGTAAGTTTTATCCCCATAATCTTTCCAATAAAGAACATAGAAAGTATATGCTGCTGGAATTCCAAGAGTGAATATAAGAACTAATAAAGTACTGAATCCAAATGTTAAACCTAGAAAAAGTGATGCGGCTAATGATCCAAGAAATCCAACACCAATCCAAATCATGGATAATTCATTTTCATAAAGTAGAGTTTTATCTGATGATTGACCAATTCCTCTTCTTAATCTAATTTTTGAGGCGGTTTTTGAATCTCCAGCATATTTAAGTATCTCATCATCACTTAAAATTCCAGATTTGGGTTCAATACTAAACTTTCCACTCCAAGTATTTTTTCTTACAGGGCTTCCTTCTATATCTTTAGGAAGTCCAAGTATTGGGCGCGTGATAGGACTTGTTAATCTTCGGATTTCTCTCTCCTTTAACTCTTCATCAAAATTTTGATACTTTGATGATCTTTGAGGATACTTGATTCCACAAGAGTTACAAGTGATTACTCCGTCTACTTCTCCGATATTTGGACTTCCACATTTCTCACATACATCTTCCGTAGTCTTCATTTATCTAACTCCTTTACTATTAAATATTTAAATCATGATAGTCATCAATTTACCATTAGTTCAAACTTTTAAAGATGAAATTGGAGATTTTCCAAAATTCTCTCGTATCGATTGAGAATAAAAGCTTAACTGAAAATATAGTTAAATCGTGATAAATTCATCAATTCCATTAGTTTTTAAACTATCATTCAAACTTTTTAAAAAAGTTTGATCAAAAAGTATTAGCTGCTATTGCTTTACTTTTTCCATTCCAACTAAAATTGTATCTTTCTGGAGAATCGTCTATTTCCTCTGAAAGAATAGTTTTTCGCCTGTCAAAGCCTATTTTGTCTTCGGTTAGTATTTCTGGAAATAATTCTTTTAGTTTAGCTATATTTTCATTTAAAATGTCTAAACTTTCACCGCTTAATTTTGATTCTATCATTTAATCTCCAACAATGTCGTTATTAATTAATATATTCTTATTATTCCTTTTTTATTATCAAAATGTTCATCAAAGGATACTATTTCATGTATTCCTAACTCTTCCATTATAGCTATACAGGTACAGTCTGCATAGCCTAAAGTCCCATTATATTGTTTTGTTATTTTAATTGCTTTTTCTTGTAGTGTTTCATCTACTATGTAAATATTATAATTAGTATTTATTAGGTGGTACATATTTTCTATTTCTTTTCCGTCCATAATTCCAGTTAGCCCATTTAATGTTTCTATTAATATGATGTTGGAGATCCATCTTTTTGATTTTTCTACTTTTGAAACTAATTTAATAGCTTTATCATGCCATTGGTCGTTATCTACTACCAATCCAAGTATAAAGGTAGTATCAACAAAAATCAATTAATATTCTCCTTTTTGTCCTTTCTTTTTTAATTCTACTGCATTAGTAGGTTCTTTTGCTTTAACTATCCCTATCATATCCCTAAATTCATTATTCTGTTTTTCGAGTGTTGCTCCTAAATTTTGTTTTAATTCGTTTTTTAATCCTTTTTCAAGGTATTCATTCATTAAATGGTTTTGAGTTGTATTTTTATCTATTGCTATTTTTTTAATGCTTTTTAATAGACTATTTTCTATTTTTATTGTGGTTTCTACCATGCTCATATTTTACACCTTCTAAGTATTTTTACACTTATATGTTTTCACATCTTAGTATATAAAATTTATTTATATTGGGGTTGTAAACTTTTGTGGAGGTTTTTCAATTTTCATGGTTTTCTTTAGTTATAAAATCTTTGATTTTATAAGTTAGAAAAACGAAGTTTTTCGTTTATATAAACATGGATTTTCATGAAAACCTCCACACTTTTTGACAACCTCTTATATTGTAAGACATTTAAATTTTAAATAATAATTCTTTTATTTTTAAATAAAATTCTTTATTTCTTAGAATGAGACTTTAATTAAGAATAATTTTTTGGAAATGTTTTAAAAATTAAATGTTAAGAACTATAAATAATTTTTTTAACATCTTTTCTATCAAAAACCTAAAAAACACATATTAATCATACAGACAGTACTCCAGAATAGAAATCAAAATCAGGAACATTTTAAAAAGTTAAATTGTGATAAATTCATCAATTCCATTAGTTTTTAAACTATCATTCAAACTTTTTTAAAAAAGTTTGATCAAAAATTAGTGAGAAGTTATTTTTAATCAATTTTTTCTAAAAAAATGGATGTGCAGCGTTTAACTAATAATTCTCCGTTTTTAAAAGTTTAATAAAAATATATGATGTTAATAAAATTCAGTGAAATACCAGTCAGGAATACGACAAGATCTAAAACCCTAAATCTTATTAATAATCATAGTCTTTTACAGAATCAATAACTTTTTGCATTTCATCTAATAAATTTTCTACTTCACCATTAGAACTTTTACTTGTACCTAAATTAAGAGTTAACTCAACTGATAAATTATCCATTTTTTCTACAATTGATTTTAATGTATCAAATCTACTTTTAAGCTCATTATCAACTTTTTTTATATCCCCTGGAGAAGTATTAAGTATATTCGATATTATTTCAATTTGAGTTATAAAAATTTCATTACAACTATTAATTTCGTCTATAAATCTATCATAAGTCATTTGTGGTGGAGGAAAGCATTTTTTAATCATTTTTTTCGCATCATCTTCTTTATTCTGATATTTTAGATTTAAATCATGAAGCAAATCTTCATAATTTTGAATTATCTCAATTCCAATTGTAAAATTTTCTATTTTTTCTATAATACAATTAATTCTATGAATTTTATTCTTAAGTTCATCAACAACAGTTTTTGTATGTCCTTGTGCCATTGAAATAATCTTTAATGCTGAATTATTTTCCTTTAAAAAGGTGTCATTTAACCTATTAACTTCATTAATAAATCTATCATATTTCTCTTGTGTTGAATAGAATTGTTCTTTAATTATTTTACGAGTGATTTTTGTTTTGCTTTGATATCTACTTTCTAAGTCATCTATTGTGTTTTTCATAATTTCAAGTGTTTGAGTTTTAATTACTCCATCTTTAAAAATTATACGATCAGTACTTATTAATTCTCTAAATACTTCATCTAAAATCTTAGAAATTTTATCTCCAATTCTCTTAAATCCAAAAAGTCTTGCAGTTTCATGGAGCAAACTTTCTTTTGTATGTCCATAATATCTATCCGCAACAATAAACATTCCTTCCATAAGTTCACTTGGACTAATACGGTCAATAGGACGAATATTTGGTATTTTTGGCATTATTGGTGATTCATTTGTTGTGTTTAAATATACAAAGTTATCATGAATCGTTCCTAATCTATTTTCTGTTATTTGTGAAGCAACTTGTTTTTGAGTCGTTGGGGTGACTCTCGTTTGTCTTAAATAAATTGATATCATTTTAGATAATCGCATAATATGGATTGGATGTTCATTTAATATGATTTTTTGAATTGCTTCGGTGATTGAAAAACATACTGAAGAGTTTGGTATGATTTCATTAAATACTGGTATATTATAATATGTTCCAATGTCATCATATTCATTATACTCAATGTAGTCTTCCTCACTTATTTTTTCAGTTTTTAAATTAGAGTATTTATTGTCATCTTCATATTTAGATATTGAATTTTCAATTTTTTCAATGAGTCTTTTACCCGCTGTTTTTGAATCTTTTACCCAGTCAGATGACCATATATGTTCTATATTCCATCCGTTACGTTCAAGAACTTCTCTTCTTAGTCTATCTCTGTCACGAGTTGTTTTCGCTGATTGATAAGAATAACCATCACTTTCAAGAGCAAGAACATAATTGCCTTTTTTAGATGGATGTTTTATGGCTATATCAATTTTATAATCTGAAGAACCTATATTAGTACTTATAGAATAACCTGACCTTTTTATAAATGAAGCCACTGCATTCTCAAAGGGTTTATTTTGAATTTCTTGTTCTTGATTTTTATTGACTTCTTTTTGAGTTGATAATTCTGTATTTGACATTGCAAATTCAATATATTTGCGGAGTAATTTAGGACCATCTGATGTAATACGTTCAGTTACAATTTCTGAAGGATAAAGTGAACCTACAATTTTAACATTGTATTTTCCACGAGTAATAGCTACATTTAATCTTTTTTCCCCACCTGAATTACTAATGGGTCCAAAATTCATTCTAATTTTTCCATCAATTGATTTTGCATAGCCTATACTAAGAATAATAGTATCTCTTTCATCTCCTTGAACGTTTTCAAGATTTTTAATAAAAAATGATTCTTCTTTGTTTTCATCAAAAAAATCTTCGTATTCTTGATTTTTAAGACGTAAAGCTCTTACAACAGTATCAATTGCATTTTGTTGACTTGTACCAAATGCAATCACACCCAAAGACCTTTCAGGGTGCGTTTTAAAATGTTCAAAAACCAATTCAGCAATTTTTTCTGCTTCAACAACATTTCCAGCTGTACCACCTCTATCATATGTTCCATTATTGACATAATAATATTCAACTCCCAAATCAGGGATTTTTTCCTTGTTTGCGGGAAATGTAATCAAATTATTGTTATATATTTCTTTATTAGAAAATGCGATTAAATCTTCATGTCTGCTACGATAATGCCAACGAAGCATTATACTGGGAAAGAACATAGCTTCTTCAAGTAATGATTCATAATATTTTATGTATGATTCATCATCGTCATAATCAGTGTGTGATGTTGTTGTTTGGAAAAAATTTGTTGGTGGTAATTGTTTACTGTCTCCTACAATAATAACCTGTTTTCCTCTAAAAATTGCACCAATAGCATTTTCACTACGTACTTGTGAAGCTTCATCGAATATTACTGTATCAAAAGAAAATTTATCTCCTTCAAGAAATATACTGACAGATAAAGGCGACATCATTAAACAAGGTTTTAATGTTAAAAGTATGTTAGGTATTGAAGACATTAACTTTCTAATTGGCATAATGCGTCGTGATTTTCTCATTTCATTTTTAAGAATACTTATTTCAGGATTTGCAGTTATTTCATCAAGAGGAGGTAATTTATTTATTAATTTTTGTCGTATATTTGCTCTTGAAATGCCAAATAAATCTTTATCTAATTGAGAAAACTCTTTAATAACATTATCGTGTTTCGAAGCACTGAAGCTTTCAACAGTTTTCATTTGAGGATATAATTCTTTCAAAAGAGAATAATAAAATCTTTTTTCAAAAGTAGGCACAATATCTTCAGATTCAATATTACTTTCTTCAAGAATTTTAATGTATTCTATTAAACCCTCTTTTTCACATTGTTCTTTTATTTTATAATATTCAATCAAATTTTCAAGCAATGTCATATTGTTTAAACATGCATCAATTCGTTTTCTTAAGTCTATAATACTCATTTGATCTATTGCTTCATTGTTATCAAATAAGTTTATAAACCATTGAAGTTCAGAAGATAGTTCTTCATTAACTTCTTTTAATTCCATTGCAAGAGATTCACATGATTTAATTTTGGATTTAGAAGTAGATATGTATTCTATGAACTGTGAACTTATGGACATATTATTAATACTAATATTATCAATAGTTTGACTTCCAACAGATTGTTTTTTAATGATGTTTTTGAATTCCTCTGTCCATTTTATCATTTGATCTATTTTTTGCCAGTCAGTGCAAATACCTTCATAATATTTATCTAAATTATCTACTAATTCATTTTCAATCTTTTCAAATTTTTTGAAAGAGTTTAATAACTTTGTTATTTGCTTAATAGCTGAATTAATGAGCTCATAAATTGATATTAATGATAAATAATATTTAAAGTCTGCATATACCCAATTATCATTATCTTTAAAAAATGAGGTTAAAGAATTTGAATTATCATCAAACCAGGACTCTATGTCTTTTAGTTCATTTAGTATGTTAAGAGTATTTTTGATAAAAGAAGAATCAAATTTCTCTCCGACTCTCTTAGAATAACTATTTATAATTTTACGATCTTTACGATACTGAGAATTTAGAAATCGTAGCTTAGATGTATATTCATTATTATATCTATCAAATATAGGTTTATAATCTAATGATAAAATACTCTTGTCAAAATCCTTTAATAATTCATCATGTAACTTGTTTTTTTTATCTTGAAAAGAAATAGCTTTATATATGATTTTCTTTAATTTTATAAAATCTGGTTCTGATTTTAAATGCCAATCTACGAATTGAGAATTGGATACATGCTTTTTTATTTTATCAAGCTGTTTTTTTAACATCAAGGATGTCTTAAATTCGCATACATCAACATCAATGGGATTTTTGCATGATGCAAGTTTTTTATTAATTTTAAAGATACTTGCTTTTTCATCTTTAATTGAATCCACAGAATTTTTTCCAGTCTTCACTATTCTCTTTAGATAATTTAAGTCATAATCTGCATTAAACCATTTTTTTGGTACTAATAATGAATTGGAAGCCTTATCTAATATAGAATAAAAAAATTCTACATCTTTAACTGCAATATTATGATTGATACTTTCAATATTATTATTTTCATCACTGCATACATTATGCAAATCCAATTCTTTAAAAGATCTTTCAAAGATATTATTCAAGTTATTCAATTTTTTACTTAAATTTGGCAAGTTAATTATTATATTCTGCCGTGACTCTGGAGAAAGGGATTTAATTGTAGTGTTCTGCCATGGATTTACACCACCATATGCTTTGATTTTAGTATGAATTTCTTCGAATCTTTTAAGTAATATTTGATAATTGAAAAACTGTTCTTCAGTAGTATCTTTCACATTATTTAATTTAAATGATATGTATTCATATTTATCAAGTTCAACAATTCGTCCATTAATTTCAAAAATAGATTTATTTAATGGAGGAATATGATCAGATATTTCATTTACATAATTATTTAATTGTTCACGGAATACTTGGTATTGATGTAGTTTTTCTATAGAATTACTTCTTAAAGATGCTTGTTTATTGGATAACTCCCATGTTTCTCTTAATTGGGTCAAAAATTCTTTTTTATTAGATTTATGGCTATGGAGTGAAAGACAAAAGTCACCAAGTCCTACATTAACCATGTTATTATATACCACATCAAGAGCAGCCATCTTTTCTGAAACAAAAAGAACTTTTTTTCCATCATAAAGACAATCAGCAATAATATTGGTAATAGTCTGGCTTTTCCCTGTTCCTGGAGGACCTTGCAATACAAAACTTAATCCTTGCTTACACATAAGTACTGCTAATTGTTGGCTGGAATCAGCATCAATAACATTGTTAAAATAAGATGGATCCACATTATCGAAATCAAACTCTTTTGATTTTTGTATAATTTCATTATCTCTTTCATTTTCATTGTATTCACCACATATTGCATTTATTATGTTATTTCCTATTATCTCTTTCCTATGTTTATCAAAGTCATTATAAATATTAATTTTTAAGAAAGAGAAAAGACTAATAGAAACAGCTCTTTCAACATTCCATGATGTTTTCTTTTGAATAATTTTTTCAAAAGACTTTAAGTATGAATCTATATCTTCATCATTGTATTCTGGAATTATAATATTATAATCAGATTCAAACTTATATTTAATTGCAGGATTGACCACAATTTCTTCATCTATCATTAGAACTTCAAATGGTGAAACAATTGATTCCCATTTAATTTTAATAGGAACAAGAAGAATTGGTGAATATAATTTTTTAGGGATTTTAGAAGATTTTTTAGATTCAATTTCAACCCATTTCACAAATCCAAAAGCCATGTATAATACATTAACTCCTTGTTCTTCTATTGTAGTTCTTGCTTTATTTCGTAAGTTTCTTAATGTGTGTTGTCTGTCATCTATTTTTTGATTTGTAATAATCAAATTATCATTATTTTTAGAATTTATTTGTTTATTGAGTGTGTTTTCTTGATTATTAAATGTATATTCTTCTATACTTTCTTCTTCATTCTCTTCAATTGGAAAAATAATTGATTTCTCTTTTGTTACTATAACTTCCCATAAATCTCTTAAATTTGGTTTCTCAATTGTAAGACTACTTCTTTTAAAATCACGATAATTAATAAGACGATTTCTTTTTCCAAGGTCAAGTAAATTATTCTTCCAATTTTCTATTTTAGTTTCTATTCCACTGAGTGGAGAAATGTTTGGTTTTAAATCAATATCATCATTTTTATTTTCTTCTTTCAAATCATTTTTATCTATAAAATCATCATAGTCTTCAATTTTCTCTTTTTCTTCTTTATTTAAATTATCTTCATCATCCTCAATATTAACACTAATATATTCATCTAAATTTTTCAATAACATAATCCATACCTCTATCATCAATAACATCATTTATAGTAGCCATCATTAATCTTTTAACAGAAAAAATCTGGTTATTATACAATATTATATCTTCTTCCTTTTTTACTCATTCTTTCATATGATCCTTCTATTTTGTAAGTTAACTTTGTTGAATGGTGTTTTCTCTTCAGTATGAATTTTGGATTTTATATATTAATTTATTAACAAAATATTAAGCAAAAATAATATACTTAATTTCAATAGTAGTTAATTAATCTTAAAAATTTGAATCTATTTTTTTCATTTGACCTTTCATTTCTATTTTACTTCCACCAATTTTTAATCTTATCTCTTTAATTGCAAGACCAATCATAATTATATCATTTCCTTCATAGATTTCATAATAACATTTATCTTTAATCTGATTTAAAGCATTTAATGAGAGTTTATCAACATCTTTTTTTCTATCTTGAGTGTATTTAACTTCCAAAATAATAACATGACCTTTACCATCAGTAAATGGATAATAGCTATCTTCTTCTTCAATAGCTATATCTAATCTACCACTGAACATACTTATCTCTGAATCTGTGTTAAATCCTAATGATTTTAATGCAGCATAAATAAGAGTCTGATAGTACTTCCAATTACGTATTTTAAGTTGATAAGGAGTGTTAAAAATCTCTTTTTTTAGATATTTAACCAATAAATCACAGCTTCCTTCACTTAACTCTTTATAAATTTCTTTTCTTTTAGATATGAAATTATTTTCTGCCTTAGTGTAAAAGTTACTAAAAAGATTTTTTGTAATGGAGGTTTCAACTTCATGATTAGGTACTTTAAGAGTATACTTTATTTCATCATTAATTATTTCTATTTTATCAATTGTTAAGTAGCCTGATTGGAATAATAATGGGGTTTGATTAAGATTTTCAATGTCAAAAATATCAAATTCTGCTTCATCTAACACTAATGGATTGAAAACATTAGCTATATTAAAATCTTCTTTAAATATCTTAATTAAGAAGTTAGGTGTTCCAGAAGTAAACCAATAATTCTTAAATGTTTCATCTTTAAAAAAGTTTATTACTGAGTATGGATTGTACAAAAAATTTTCACCATCCCAAGAATAACCATCATAATAATACTTAATCTTATCAACCACATCATCATAACCAATATTATTTGAGTTACTATACTCAATTATAAATTCTTTAAAATATTTTTCAAGTTCAACTTGCGAGTAACCACAAATAGTAGAATAATCCTTATCTAATGTTAACTGGATAACATTGTTAAATTCAGAGAATATTGACACTTTGGAAAACTTGGTGATACCTGTAACAAAAACAAATTTAAGTTTGCTTCTTCCACTTTTTAATATTCCATAAAAATCCTTTAAAGTTCTTTGAATATCAACAGCTAATTTTTTATCATCTATATTATCTAATATTGGTTTATCGTATTCATCAATTAAAACAACAACATCTTTTTTATTGACATTATAAACTGCAGTTATTAACTCTCTTAATTTTTCATTAGAAAAACCTTCATCTAATTCAATGTTAAAACTATCTTTAGCTATAGAATCTATGTATCTTCTCAACGATTTTTCAAAATTTTCAGGCGTTGTTGCCCTTAAATTATTTAAATCCAAATTTATAACTTTATATGTTTCATTCCAATTCCAATTATTATAAATATAGGTATCTTTAAATAATTCTTTATTCCCTTCAAAGAGTTCTTTAAGTGTGCTGATTAGTAATGATTTTCCAAATCTTCTTGGGCGAGAGAGAAAATGATATGTTCCATTAAGATCCATCATCCTCTTTATTATTTTTGTTTTATCAATATAAATTTTATTGCTGCTTATTAATTTTTTAAAATCAGATTCATCTAATGGTAATTTTGCTTTCATTTTGATCACTGATTGCACAAAATTTGACCCAATTAACTCAATATAACTTGATAACCGTTATTTTATATTTAATTATTGTATAACTTTAGATTAGATAGTATAATCCTATAAGAATTCATTGAAAAATTTATAAAATATTTTTTTTTATTAAATTTTATAATATTTTTATTAAAATTAATTATTTTGATAATATTCATTTATAATGAATAAAAAACTTCCTTCCAATATCATTAATTTTCCTTTATGTAAACTATGTCTCCATCTTTAAGTTTTTCAAGAATTTTAGGATCAGATGCGATCTTTCCAATAAGATTTGTTCCATCAAATGGTTCTGCTGTTGGACCATATTCATTATTATCCTCAAATCTAACACCAATTAATCCAACATTTTTCCTTGACATGTTAGTTATACCCAGTGTTCCTGAAGAAATACTATTTTTCGGAGTATTTTCTGGTATTAAACCTTTAGCTTCCTTAGAACTACCTTCAAAAATCACTATTTTCATGTCACGAACCATAAAATGAATTTTTAAAGCACCGATTGGTTTTTCAATTAAATTGGTAATTTTTTTAAAGTACAATGATGAACGAGGAGCATTTTCATGATAAATATCTACTAAGATTAAGTCATCTTCAACAATTCCAATAGTCTTAACTTTTTTCTCTTTTAGAATATCAATAGTGTTCAGTGGGCTTTGGCTGACTATGAGAGCATCATCATCAAGAACCCCTTCTCTAACTTGTTCAATATTTTGAATAGCTAAGAATTCATTCGCTTCTTTTTGGGTCATAGTCATAGTCATTATTCTTTCAGGATCAGTTTTAATCGTGATAAAATCACCAGTATTTGCACTATCTATTAATTCCATTCCATTTTCAACAAACCCCACAAGTGTATGTGCTGGAGATTGAACTCTATCTTCACGATATATGTAAACTTTACCAATTCCTTTACCTGTGTTTCTTAAAGTTACAGATCCTCTTTTTCGCATTGTGGAATATTCTGGATCTTTACCAATACTTTCCATTCTATAAAATCCAAGGAAAGAATTTGATTGATAATCTACTTTAATCATATTATCCTCAATTAAGGAGAATAAATGTTCAACAGATTTTGGAGAGTCTTGATTAGGTTTTATAAGGACATGAGTAAATATCTGATTTCCTTCTTTTAAAGTTGTGTTTAAATCTGACATAGAATCTGAATCTGCTACACTTTTTCTTTCGACAATTCCTTCAATTCCAATTATATTATCTGAAGGAGTTAAATTATTCAAAGTTCTTTTCCCACCAATAACTCTGGCAAAAATACCTTGATTAATCTCAGGAGTACTGTATGTGCCAGAACTATCTTCTTTGAAAATTATTAAATGTGTTGATTCATTACTAAATCCAGACAAACTTAAAATAACATCTCCTTGCTTGTATTCAAATTCTTCTGAAGATGGAGTTAAGTCTGCTACAATTGGACCTGCAGCTATTTCATTCGAAGTAGTCCATCTTATCTTCTTATTTTCAAATTCCTGATAGCTATTTCTCCATAGCTCAGTTAAAACACTATCCTCAGAAGATAATTCAATAATAACATTTCCAATCGTGGTTTTTATCTTGTACTTAGTAATATCCTGTTCAAATTCCTTAGTTCCTTTAATAAGAGAAATTATACTTTTAGGATTGTGTGGAGCATTAGTTTTTTCAATAGCATCTTTAATTGTAGAATTTTCTGGCAAACTAACCTCTTCACCATTAACCTTTACTAACATTAACTATCTCCTCATAAATCAGATAAGTTATATTTAATTTATATTACTTTTAATTAATATTTATATTCTAATTATATTGGTAAGATTTTTAATTATATTGTAAGACAAAATTTTTCGTATTAAATAATCTTTTTATTTATATTAAGTTACAAATTTATTTCTTTATTTTCATTAATTTTAATAGACTTTTTGTAATTTAATGTAATAAAAAAATTAGTGAATAATATTAAAATACAATTATATTTTATTAATAAATTGTTATAGGAATATTATAATCCTTGTCGTTTTAAATTTAAAACAGGATTTTTCCCTTGATCAAAAACCACTCTTTCTTCACCATCATAATTTAGATACAACTTCTTATCTGAAATTACCTCACCTACAACCTGGCTTTCAAGAGAAAAATCTTTCAACAAATCAATAATTTTATCTACATTTTCGTTTGGAGCTGTTAAAATAAAGCCTGAACCAGGATAAACTCTTAACCAATCTTCCCAACTTACATTATCATTCCTTGGAATTCTTTCTAAATAAATTCTTGCCCCACAATTTGAAGATTCAAGCAACATTTCCAATGTTCCAAGAACACCAGGATTACTAATATCCTTACCAGCACTTACTAAATCCATTTCAGCTATTGTTTTCATAACTTTTAACTGACCTTGAACAATACCCTCATCTTTATTCAATGTAGTATCCCAATTTAAAGGAGAATTAGGATACTGTCTTCCATCCAAATCAATGGAAACAATAACTTTATCCTTAACTTTAGCACTAAAACTTGTTATCATATGATTCTTATCAACAACACCCACAATAGAAACATCCAAGACATTATACTCAGCATCTGGATGGAAATGACCACCAACCATAGGAACATTGAATTTATGGCAACCATCAATTATTCCCTTAATAATCTCATCACCTACAATCTTATCCTTAACTGAGAGTATGTTAACCATAGCTAAAGGTTCTCCTCCCATAGCCACAATATCATTTACATTAACTAATATCGAACAGTATCCAGCCCAATAAGGATCAATATCAATTAACCTGCCCCAAATTCCATCAGCAGCTACAAGAACAGCTTTATTATTGTCAATATCAATAGCTGAGGAATCATCTCCAAAACCAAGAAGAGTTTTTCCACCTATATTATAAACTTCTTTTAAAGAATCTGTTACTTTTACAATTGAATTTTTCCTCAATACACCTTCAAATTTTTGAATTGTATCTACAAGAACATCAAAATCCAAATTCACACCTAATTTTGTATTTATATATATTTTAACACATTATAAAAATATATTGTAGAATAAATTAATTTTCAAAATCGACGCATCTTTAACAGACAATACTTACAGACAAAGTATCACTTAAACTTTAGCATCTTTAGATTTATTGTTTTTTAAAATTTTAATAGAATATGAAAGAGAAGAAAAAAAAATAATAAAATTACATCATTGGAGGCATACCACCAGGCATTCCACTATGATCTAATCCATCGTCATCAGTTCCAGTTTCACCTAATCCTCCTCTTGCAGCTACAAGATCATCAATACGAAGAATCATTTCTGTTACTTCAGTTGCACTTTGAATGGCTTGTTTTTTAATCCTTTGTGGTTCAATGATTCCAGCTTCTTTCATATCTACAACTTTCCCATCAAAGACATTTATTCCCATGTACTTTGAGTTATCGTGTGCTGCTCTTAAATCAACTAAAATATCTATACTGTCTAAACCAGCATTCTCTGCTAAAGTTTTTGGAATAACTTCTAATGCTTTAGCATAGGCTTCAATAGCTAACTGTTCTCGTCCACTAACAGTTGCGGCATATTTTTTTAGTTGTCCTGCTAATTCTATTTCTGGTGATCCTCCACCAATTACAACTTTACCATCTTCTAATGTTGCAGAAACAACACCTATTCCATCGTCTAATGCTCTTTCAACCTCAGAAGTCATATATTTTGTACTACCTCTTAGAATAATTGAACTTGCCTTTGGATTTTTAGATTCTTTAACAAATGTTAATATCTGATCAAATACTTTCTTTTCATAGACGAGTCCAGCCTCACCTAAGTTTTCTGGTACTACATCGTCTATACTTGTTACAAGTTTAGCTCCAGTAGCCTTTTCAAGTCGTTTAATATCTGATTTTTTGGTTCTTTTAACAACGAATATTCCAGCTTTTGATAGGTAATGTAAGGCTAAGTCATCAATACCTTTTTGACAGAATAAGACATTGGCTCCTGATTTAATAATTTTATCAACCATATCTTTAATCATTTCCTCTTCATTATCAAGGAATGCTTGAATTTGTGATGGGTCTGTTATTTTAATTTTACCATCAGTTTCTAAGTCTTTTAGTTCAATAGGATATTTTAATAAAGCTATTTTCGCATTTTCAATTTTTTTAGGCATGCTTTCAACTGCTCTGCCTTTATCAATTAATATTCCATCAACTATTTCAGAGTCAGATACTGAACCTCCAGAAACCCTTTGAATATTAAGGTTATCTTTATCCACATTTCCATCCTCTTCGATTTTTAGAACTCCATCTATAATCAAATTAGCTAATTGTTCTCTTCCATAATCAAAACCTTTACCTGTCATTGCAGTCATAGCAACTTTTAATAATGTTTCTTTATCTTTTGCATCTATTGATATCTCATCCAATATCTCATAAGTTTTAGTCAATGCCTTTTTATACCCTAAAAGTATTGTTGATGAATGAATTCCATCATCTAATAGTTCCTCAGCTTTTGTAAGTAATTCTCCAGCAATAACAACAGCTGTTGTGGTTCCATCTCCAACAACACTTTCTTGTTTTTTAGCTATTTCGACTATCATTTTTGCTGCAGGATGAGCTATGTCCATTTCTTGAAGAATGGTTACTCCATCATTTGTAAGTACAACATCACCTAAACTATCAACTAACATTTTGTCCATTCCTTTTGGACCAAGGGTTGTTCGAATTGTTTCAGCCAATACTCTTCCAGCTAAAATATTCATTCTTTGTGCATCTCTACCTAAAAATCTTTGTGTATCTTCAGGTAATATGTAAATTGGTTGATTCATATTTGCCATTTATTCACCTATAAATTTTATATTGTAATTTATATATGTTTAAGATAACTATACTTTTTATTTAAGATAATTATACTCTTTATTGATTAAATTCTAATTTAAAAGTTTATTTTTTATATTAACAATATATTTATTATAATTTATTTTTAAACAATTGATTTTCTAATTAATATAATAATTTCTAATTATTATAATATATAATAATATTATTTAAATAAGTATTAGTAAGAAAATAAGCTAAAAATAATTTTTTAATTTAAGTTATATTAATAATTTAAATTATATTAAATTTAAATTAGATTAAAAATATATTTTTAAAAATATAGTAACATATCATATTATATTATTAATTATAAAGTTAAGATTAATTATAAAGTTAAGATCATACTATAAAATCAAATTGAATTAAAAAATTAAAAGAAGAAAATAGTAAATAATTAACAAAATCAAGCCTAATCTTTAAGTGATTGAGCTAACCTTTTTCCTATTTCATAACATTTATTTAATTCTTCTTCATGAGGAATATTAAAAACATCATATTCTTCAAATATCTCAAAACCAGATTGTTCTAAATCATTAGAAAGTTTTTTAACAGCTCCACCACCCCAACCTTTAGAACCAAATACAACAGCTTTTTTATTTAAACTTGTTCTATCAAATCTCAGACAGTTGAAATAAAATATAATATCTCCTAAACTTGGAAATGGATTATTCATAATAGTTGGACTACCTAAACAAATAGCTTTACTATCTAAAACATCAGTCACAATATTACTTCTCTCATCAGGATGTAGGAAAAATGTTTTTACTTCAAATCCTTCTGAAAGAACACCTTCAATCATAGCATGAGCCATTTTTCGAGTTGAATGATGCATAGTATCATAAATAAAAGTTATTTTATCCTTACATTTTCCAGTTGCCCATTTTTTATATGCATTAACTATTTCCTCAGGCTTTGTCCATATCTGACCATGAGAAGGAGCAATCATTTTAATCTTATCTAAAACACCTAATTTACCAACTTCATCAAGCTTTTTAACAACTATTTGAGAAGATGGAGTTATGAGATTGGCAAAAAATTTTTTAGCATTTTTCATTAACAAGCCATTAGACAATTCATAGTCAAACCTTTCACTTAAACATATATGCTGACCAAAAGCATCATTAGAAAAGAGAATTCCATCTTCATTTAAAAATGTAAACATACTATCTGGCCAGTGTAACATTGAAGCCTCAACAAAAGTGAAAGATTTACATCCAATATCTAAACTATCTCCAGTTTTAACAGTTTTTATTTCAAAGTTCTCTAATGCAGGAAATAAATTTTTAATCCCTGAAACTGCTCTTGTTGAAGAGTAAACTTCTACATCAGGAAATTTTTGAATTATTTCATATAATGAATGTATATGATCCATTTCAATATGATTTTGAATAACAATATCTATTTTTAATTCTCTGTTTTCTTTTTGAAAAGCATCTTTTATTCTACCTAAAAGTTGGGGTGAGAATCCTGGGTATACATTATCTATTAATGCAACCTTATTACTTCCAAAAACTAAGTAACAATTATATGTTGTTCCATTTAATTTATAACCATGATAATCACGTATATCCCAATCTAAAGCACCAACCCAATATACTCCATCAGCTATTTTAATTGAATCTGCCATCATAATAATCCTTCCTTAAAGGTTTAATAAATATTTAATACAAATAATTTACTTGTACAGTGAAAATATATATTAACAATAAATAGTATTATCAACATAGTATATATAATTTAATAATAATATAGAACATTCACCATCATCTTTATTCTTATTTTATTTCATCAATTTGGCTATACAACATGATTTATTGTAAACTGAACATTATTAAAGATAATTTATTTGTATAATTTGTTAATATATATGATATAAATCAGTTTAGATATTTATTCAAATTATTTAGATATTTGATATCTCTTCAATTATTTATTATAGTTATTATATTAATGTTTATCAATTATTAAATTTAATTATATCTTATAAAATACCTTTAAATTAAATTTAAATAATGTTTATATCAAATATTAAAATTACCAAAAATCAAAGATTTTTGTAATTATGAAAATTACCAAAAATTGCTTTGCAATTTTTGTAATTATGAAAATCCAAAGGATTTTCAGTAATCCAAAGGATTTTCAGTGATTTTATA
>JAITGU010000115.1 GCA_031280375.1 Candidatus Methanovirga procula
TTGAATATGACTAAAAATCCAGTTGTATAATAATAGAATGATAAAAATAAGAGAATATATCACAGATATACTAAAAACAAACCCATACATCTAAAACTCCACAAAAATTTACAACCTCTAATTTTCGTTTATATAAACATGAATTTCATGAAAGCCTCCACACTTTTTTACAGTCTTCTATTTTAAAAAAAGTATATTTATATAATTTAGTAATTAAAATAATATAACATTTAATTAAAAGTTGATGTGATAATAATTAAATTGGCATATAATTTCCTATTACTATTTGTTGTTTGTATAAATCTTAGTTGTTTGTTTGCAACTAATGGGGATAGTTCAACTGTTGGAACTAATGTTCTTAAGTCATCTCAGTTTAATGGTATGTGGTTGTGGGGTTCTTATATGAATAGAACTAATTTAACTGAACTTAAATTGCATGGTATCAATAATATAATAATTCATGAAGATGTTTTCACACGGAACTCTCCTGATGATGTTTATAATTGGATTAATGAAGCTAATAGCTTAGATATTAAAATTCATATCTGGATTCAGTGTTTTTATAAAAATGGTAGTTGGGTAAAACCTGTTTTAGAAAATGGTAGTTATAATAGAACACGATTTGATGAGATTATAGATAAGGCTGTTAATTATTCTAAAATAGCTAATGTTAGTGGTGTTCACTTGGATTATCTTAGATATCCTGGAACTGCATATAGAGCCACAGGGGGTTATATGAATGCTTGTAATGCAATATCATCACTTGTAAGTGAACTTAAATCCAATATCACATCTATTAATTCAGATATTATGCTTTCAGCTGCTGTTATGCCAGAGCTAGAAAACGACACAGTATATTATAATCAAACTATTCCCTTTGGAACTTATGCTGATGCATATTATTATGGTCAGAATATTAGTGCTTTGGGAACTTATTTGGATTATTTAATTCCAATGATTTACAAAGGAAATTATATGTCTAAAGACTTTTATAAGAAATATGATTCTTGGATTGGTGCTACTACAAGTAAATTTGTTCAGCTTTCACCTAAGGCAAAAATAATATCTGGTCTTCAAGGTTATGTTAGTGATGATGATCCTACTCCTCTCCCACCTCAAGAATTGGCTGGAGATGTTGATATAGCTTTAAGTAATGGTGCTTATGGGTTTTGTATTTTTAGATTTGGTTTATTTAATTACATTGATAATTTAAATAATAATACCAATAATAGTTCTACATATTATTCAAATAGTGTTGAAGATGATTTTGTATTGAATGAGAACTCAGATAATATTATATCTTATAGAACAGGGTTTCCTTTGCTATTTTTATTACTTTTATTAGTTTGTGGTTTTTATTCTTGGAAAAGATAATAAATAAGTATTTAATGATTGTAAAAACCTTTTAGAAAAAGAAAACTTCGTTTCCTAAGTTCCTCACTTTGTTCGGAACCAAGGATTTTCTAACTTAACAAGCTAAGATTCATCAAAACTTATTTTTTAAAAGTAACAAAAATCGTTTTTAAGGAATTATTTTACTATTTATAAAAAATATAGAGATATGATGTAAAAGTTGTAAAGGAGATTTTTTATGGAGAAAGTTGTTTCTAAATCATTTAGTAAGTATAATAGCATATTCTTTTTTTTAATAGCTATTTATCTGATATTATTTTTTTTGTTGGTTAAATATTATCAATATTTTTTGTACCCTGACTCTACTGCTTATGTTTCTATCGCCAAACAATATTTATTAGGAAATTTCAATAATGCTGTAAATGAGTTTTGGAGTCCTTTATATTCTTGGTTGATAGCATTTATTCTTAAATTCACTGGATTTTCACCTTTAAATGGTTTGTGGGCAGGTAGAATAATTAACTGTTTTACTGGTGTTTTACTGTTTATAAGTGTGAAAAAACTTTCAAGTAAGGTGGGGTTAAATGAAAAAATGAGTATTTTAGTTGTTATTACATTAATTCCACTTGTTCTGTATGTGTCTTTGGTTCATGTTTTAGCTGATTTGTTAATGATGACAATTTTATTGTTCTATTTTAATATTATATTTAGGAAAGATTACTCATCAAAATTATCTTATGGTGCTTTGTGTGGATTTATTTGTGGTTTAGCTTTTTTGTCAAAAGCTTATGCCTTAATTTTCTTTTTATTGCATTTTCTATTATTCACTTTTCTTCAATGGAAAATAAGTACTATTTCTGAGAATAGGAAACGAGTATTTAAAAGTTTTTTATTAGGAGTACTAATATTTTTTATTGTGAGTGGATTATGGATTGGCATGATAAGTATTCATGCAGGAAAATTTACTTATGGTACAAGTGGAGATCATAACTTCAGGCAAGCTGGACCAGAAAGTACAGGTAATTGTATTGATAATCCTGGTTTCATGGAACCAACATATGATGGAGCTTTTAGTGTGTGGGATGATCCTGGAAAAGGTTCTAATTTAAAATCATGGAGTCCATTTGAATCGAAAGAATATTTCATATTTTGGCTGAAAAATATTTACAATAATATCGATGAATACATGGGTTTTATTAATAGTTTTTCATGTTTTGCATTTATTATATTGCTTAGTTGTTTTTTACTCCTGATTTCTCCAGTTAAGGATTATATTTTGAAGAGAAGAAACATATTATTTTTGTCTTTAACATTATTTTTGTTTCCATTGGCTTATTTTTTACTTTGTATTGAGTCAAGATATATAAGAGTTGTTTATGTGTTGGTTGTATTATTGGGATTTTGTATTATGCAAATGCTTTTTAAAAAGGATGTTTTTAGTAAGTATGCTAAAGGAATTTTAACTTTAACTTTGATGATTTCATTCATGTTATATCCAGTACCTTTTGCATTAGATGCTTATAGTGTCAATGAAGGAAAAATTACAGTAACTTATAATCAATTAGAACCCTATCATTTGAAAGGTAATATTGTGGCGAATTCAATAGATAAGTTTATGTTAATCAGTTTTTTATTGGATATTAAGTATTATGGTATTGCTAATGGGAATTGGAGTGGTCAACAGTTGATTGATCGGTTAAAAACTTATAAAATTGATTATTTTGTTTTTAAAGAGGGTTCTGATAAGAAATTAGGTGTTTTAGAAGAAAATTTCCCAGAAATCACTAATGGATCAATAAAAGGATTAAAAATATTTAAAACAAGCTGAATATCTGATCAGTGTTAATATTGTGGTTTGATTTAGTTTTATAAGTATGATAACTCATCAATAAATTTTTTTACTATTTTATACATATAATTAATTTTTTTTCTTTTAAATTCATATTATTTAATTAAAATACTTTTTTCATTGTTCATTGTCATATTGTAAGTTTTAAACATTTTTTTTCTTGATTTAATGGAATTTCATATTTAATTTCTATTAGAGTTAAAATTCAATTTTGATTTAGTTTATTTCACAATTTTATCTTTTAAAATTAAATACAGTTTGATGTAAAAACTTTTTTTAGAATTTAAACGAGGATATGGCACTGTCAAAAGTTGTGGTGATAGACTTATAATGTCAAAATATTCAGATTTGTTGAATACTATGTTTTCATCGATTTTGGGGTTTATTACCAACTTTCCATTAAGATATTCTTCTATACATAACAATTGTTATCATAAGGATTTTTGACAGAACCAGAATATCATTTATTATTTTAAAATAATCTTTTTAAGTCTATTTTTTTTCATTAAGGTTATTTTTTCTTGTTAATTTTTTTCCTTTAATATTTATTTAAATGAATAATTATCCTTTAAATAGTGGGGGGGGGGGGGAAGTGATTTATTATTTGATTATTTAAGCTTATTTCTAATGTTTTTTTTATTAGATTTTTATTCATGACCATATAATTTTATAATCATATAATTATCCTTTGATTAGGATTTAAAAGGCAAATATTTATATATTAGAAAAAACAAGTAATTCTATGCAACATTTGATCTCATCTTTTTTTAGCTACTAAAAAATAGGGCTGGGAAAAACTGGAATTTTATAATTTTATTCAGTTTTTATTCTGCATTTATTTTTTTAGCTGTGAAAATAGGTTTATTAATTTTTAAATCTAAATAAGCATCTTTTGTTGCATTATATCTAATGTAAATGAATTCAAAACAACAAAATAATAGCATCTAAAGTTTTCTAATGGTTTCTTGGCAAAAAACTGAGCTATAAAATGATTTGTTGTAATGGATGTAAAATAAATATAATAATTGATGCAGAGGTGATTAAATAAATGAAGTTTTAATGGATTACATTTTTTCTAAAAGAAGAATTTTTAAAGTCTAACAGATGTTTGTTAATAGAGAGTTTCTATAAATATATTTTATAAAAAGGAGGATTGATATTAAATGAATAGAAAAATTATTTTATCTGTTTTGTTTTTGTTCACTGTTAGTTCTTGTATTGCACCAATAAATGCTAATGCAGGAACATGGCATGTTAGTAATTATGGACATTGTATAGTTGGGAATGTATGGTTAGAAGACATCAATAATGGTAATACTATTTGGTCCAAACATTTTGATGGTAATACTGGTAAAAACAATTGGAATGTAGGTATACCAGATAGTTCTAAGTATCATACTTTAAGATTACGAACTAATTGGTGGTGGGATTGTCCTGATCAATTCCAATATATTTATGTATATGATGGTGGAGATGTTTCAAGTTATAATAGTCCTTGGACTGTGAATATCAATTATAAAAATCATTTAGTTGAAAATGGAGGTCCAACAGTTGTATGGTCACCATCATGAGAAAAAGATTTTATAATAAAATTGAGTTTTCTATTAAAAGACTCCATGTTTTTTTTATTTGAATTAAATTAATAGGAGGTTTAAATAATGTTTAAAAAAATGAGTGGAATATTGATGATATTCTTTTTGTTGAGTGTGTATGTTGCTCCAATTTATGGAGAAACCACAGTTAATTCCCAAGATTTAAATGATTCAGTTCATAAAGTATTGAATCATATAAAGTCTAAAGTTTCTGATGTGAGTGATTATGAATGTAGTCAATTATTAAATATTATGTATAATCATAGTAATCAACACCAAGGCTTTGAGTTTTATGTAGAATATATTAGTGGTAATGATGTGGATGATTTGTATCATAAAGCACCTTATTATCGACAATATATTGACTACTGGGACAATGAACTTAATGAATATAATAAAATGACACCTGAAGAAAGAGTTAGTATGTTATATGTTGTGGATGATAAAGCAGGTAAAATAGATGAATTAATTAAAGAAAATAACACTGTAAAATTATCATTTTGTGATGCAAAATCATTGGATTCATTTATAAAGCTTAATAAAACTTCTGGAGAATTATCTGATGCAGCTAACTCTAAAAGCTTAAATATTGATAAAATTAAGAAATTAAAGAATAAATTTGATGAAGATCAAGATAAGTATTATGATGATTTTATTAAAGCAAGTATGGAGTATGAAATGCAAGCTTCAGATTATAATTATGATTCTGATGCTTATATGAATGCTTTGAATGTGCGAGATGAGATATGTAAAAGTTCAAGTCAACAAATGGAGCTTTTTAATGGATTTGATCCTGAGACTAAAAGATTAAATGACTTAAGAATAGGCGATCTTGTTCAGTTTAAAATTGATCAAAATAATGATCAATTACCAATATATAAATATTACATGATAAAAGACATAAATAATAGCAAGTTAAATATAATGACTCTTGATTTGTCTTTACAGAAGAATAGTGCTGAGGAGATAATACAGCCCCAATATACAGAAAAAAGAGGAATTATTTCTACAGATATTTTAACTAATGAAAATACTCCATATTTTATAAGAACTAATATTACACGTGATGCTTCTGTTAATTGTGTATTTAGGGCATATAGGACTGATCCTACCAGTCTCCAATCAAAAATTCAGAAAATTAGTAGGAAACCAAATAGTTCTGAGGGAAAAAGTCTTATTGCAGGAATAGTTATAGGTGCTGCTCTTATTATAACAGGTATTGTATTGATCATCGTTGGAGCATGCTTGATTGCTGGAATAATTACTTCTACTGCAGGTGGGGGTATTCTTGCAGGAGGTATCACAACCCTATTATCTGGAACAGCTATCTTGGCATCAACAGCATCCGTACGATCTGGATGGGATAAGGATGATGATGATTATAAACAGGATAATAAACTCATTGAAGATATAATTAAAAATCACAATAGAGCACTTTTTAATTGAGTATATATATTATGAAAATGTAAATTACATTAACTACTTTTTTTTAAAGTAGTCAAATAGTTGAGGTGAATAATTAATGTATAAAAAACTTTTATTGTGTATGATTGCTTTTTGTTTCTTATGTTTTTCGTCTGTTAGTGCAGATCATGCAAAAATATATAATTTTATTGAGCAAGGAAATATGTACACATTAAATAATTGCTCTGAAGATATTACAGTTCACTTAGGTGATACGATCATCACAGATTTAAACATTGAACATGGGCATGCATGGTATTATGTGCAGTGTTCAAGATTCTTTAATAAAAGTTCAAGAGTTGTAGATGGTGAACCTGTGGCTACATTCACTGCAGTTAAAGAAGGTAATAAATTTGTTGATTTGTATGATGCAGGTATTATTGCATATAGTCCTTGGAATTGTTTGTGTAATGTAACTGTTCTCTCATAAAAATTAGTTGAGTTTTTTTAAGATTCATATTTTTCCAATTGTTTGGATTTTTATGAATCTTTATAACGAACAATACTAATATTACGAATATGAGTTTTAAAATAGAAGTAAATAATCCTTTCTTTTTTATTAAAAAATTTTTCATGGTGAATATAATAATTCCTATGGAAAATAACAGATTAATAAATAATAAGAACATAACTAATGAAACTATTAATAATATGACGAACGAAACTATCACTAATTTAACAGATAATATTACAAGTAAATTAGATTTATATAGGAGAGTTTCTATAAACTTAATTTAAACATGTATTGATATGATGTTTTGTTATTATTTTCATTTTTTCATTGGAAAATTCATGTATTTTGACCTTTTAAGCCTAATTTCATTGCTATTTTTAGGGATTTTCCCTAATTTTTTCATAAGCTATACGCTAAGCGGAACAAGTTTCCATTAAGAGTCTCGGCAGTTGGATTAAGTTAAATGCTGCACATCAAATTTTTTTTAGAAAAGTGGGAAAATCTTTGATTTTCCCTAAATTATTGTGAAATCGTAGATTTTTGCAATAGTCAGAAAAGCGAAACTTTTCTAAATTTTAAAAGCAATAGCTTTTAAAGTCAGAAAAAGTTTTTTTCTAAAATTTCTCGTTTCACTCGAAATAAAAAACGGAAATTAAAATTTCCTAAACTTCCTTTGGAAATATTGATTAAAAATAACTTCTCACTAATTTTTGATCAAACTTTTGTATAACTATTTATCATATTCATTGAACAAAGACCATATTTCATCCATAACTTCAGATTTTGTTAATCTTTTCTCTAAAGTAACCATTATTGTAAGCTTTATCAAGTATTGGAGACCATCCAAGAATATTTCGTTTAGGATATTCTACTCACAGAGATTTCTTATCTTAATTCTGGTATCAGTATAAACCGTGCATTTTTTGGATTATCAAGGATTTAAACATAGACTATAATATCAATTTCAGGTTTTCCATCCTTTTTTTGTCTTATTTTTATATGATCGTGACAGTATTGGGCGAAATAACTCCCAATACTATTATTTGATCAAGCATTCAATTTATCGCCATGTTTTTTAACATCACCTACATTTACTGCTGAATAAGATTAATTGCATTGTTCATAACTTATTATTTATCATATAAACCTGTAAAAAGTCCTTAATACTCAAATATAAAACCAGGGGAGGGTGTGAATAATCGACACCTTTATATACTACCACAACATTAGGTTAATAATAGGAGTTTCATAGTTTATAAATCTTATCAAAATATGCTATTTTTTCTGAAAGAAAATTAGAAGACAAAGTCTTCGTTTTTGATAGGTTAATAGAAACTCTCTTTATTAATAATTAAAATATATGGAGTGAAAATTATGGATCCAATATCTGTTGTTGCAAATGGTGGCTGTGGTGGATGCGTTGGATGTGGTGGATGTGGAGCTTGCGGAGTTTGTGCAGTTCCTATTATCCCAAATCCAGGGTACTTTATATTAGGTGCTGTAGCTGTTGGTTTTGCAGGATTTTTTGGTTTTTGGTGAGATGAATTATCATGTATTTGTTTCCATTCATAAAAAAAGGTTATGATTTGAGATTAGGTCCAGTGTCATTTGTTTTAATATTAAAAAATCCTAAAAAGAATTTTATATTGAATAAAGAAGCCACAGATATTATCAAAATGTGTGATGGTACTAACACAGTTGAAATAATTTCAAGAAATCTTGCAGAAATTTATGACGAAGAATATGAATCTGCTTTAGAATCAGTGCAGACATTCTTGAATTCCGTAGAATACATAGATTTCGCTAGTGAAAAAACAGAAGTTGGTAAATCTCGATGGGGGGATTCTAAATATCAAAGACCAGTTCATGTGAGTGTTGAATTAACTTATGATTGTAATTTTCGTTGCAAACATTGTTATAATGAAAGTGGCTCTGAACACAAAAGCTATATAAATACAAGAGAATTTATTAAAGTTTTAGATGAATTATATGTTCTGGGAGTTACTGGAGTTGAGTTAACGGGTGGTGAACCATTATTACATCCAGATTTTAGACTCATATTGGAGCACTGTTTAGAATTATTTGATTTAGTTGCTGTGCTTACTAATGGCTATTTAATCACTGAAAATTTATTAGATTGCTTTACACAATACAACGATAAACTAGCATTTCAAGTAGATTTGCATGGGGAAAAAGAGTATATGGATTGGTTTTGTAATAAAAAAGATGCTTTTAACCATGTGAGTAATAGTATTAAATTAATAACTGAAAAAGACTTTATTTTACGAGTAGCCATGACAGTTACAAATCTCAACTATAAACAAGTCATGAAAACAGTTGAATTGGCTAAAAAGTTAGATTCTTATCCTAAAAAAGCTTTAAATCAAAAGGTTATGCTGTTGCTTTAAGTGGATTCATGCCACAGGGGCGAGGAGAAGGTTTTTACAATGAACTTCTTAAAGATAAACAATTCCATTTTGATGAAGGATCTATACCTTCCCTTGTTGAGGTATTATCTCAAGCTAAAAAAAAATTTGGAGATTTTATTTTTCAACTTCCAAATATTCATGACAACTGTGGTGCAGGAACTAGAAATTTAACTATCATGCCAAACGGAGATATAAAACTTTGTCCTATGGCGAATGATTCAGTTATTATTGGTAATATTTATAATAATAGTTTAAAAGACATATTTTCTAAAAATTTAGCAAATGTTTTTATGAGTATTGAAGAACCAAATCCTAAAATTTGTGATAATTGTACATATTTATACTTTTGCGGAGGTTGTCTCGCACGGGGTATTATTAAGTATCAAGAGATTGGAGAAAAATGTATTTGGGGGTTAAAAGTAAATTTAGACACAAAATTATTTAAGACGAAAAAAATAGCGAGTGTCGAAAAGCATGGAGTTTCCTTATAAAAATTAATAAAGTGTTATTTACATCTTCTTTGAGGTATTACTGAACTGGATTTATTATGTTTTATAGTGATAATACTAATATTCATCGATCATTATATTTAATTAATGAGTCTGCCTAATAATTATTTTCACATGAAAAATAAGACTGTATAAATCTTTATATTGGAAACGGAGCAAGCAGTTTTTTAAAAAATTGGCTTGTTAGACACCCTCTAATTATAAAGGTTTTTTAAATACAATTTTAATAAGTTATATTTGGATATTGATAAGTAATAGGAAGAATATATATGTCAGTGGTTATTAATGTTAATAATTTGAATAAGTACTATAATGGCTTTAAAGCTTTAAAAGATATTTCTTTTAAGGTAAATAGAGGCAATGTTTTTGGTTATCTTGGATCTAATGGTTCAGGAAAAACAACCACTATTAAAATACTTTTAGGTTTAATAAAGCCGACATCTGGAGATATTAAAGTATTAGGGAGTAATACATTTTTTGATTCATATGAATCAATAAAGGCACGATCTAAAATTGGGTCTATATTGGATTTTGATGGTTTAATTCAAGAATTGAGTGGGATAGATAATTTAATTTTTTGGGGAGGATCATATGGTATTAGTAAGGAAAATGCTTTTTCTTTATCAAAAAATTTAATTAAATTAGTTGAATTGGGGGATTGGGGAGATGTTAAAGTTTCTAAATATTCTAATGGTATGAAAAAAAGATTATGTATTGCCAGATCCTTAATTTCAGATCCACAGGTGTTAATTATGGATGAACCTACTACAGGTCTGGATCCTGAGTCAAGATACTTCATGCGAAAGATTTTAAAAGAATTAGCAAGCAAGGGTAAAACTATATTTTTATCGTCCCATGACTTGGAGGAAGTTCAAAAAATTTGTTCTCATGTAGGATTAATTAATAAAGGAGAATTAATCTTCAATGGTCCATTAGACAAATTAAGCTCTGGTTTCGACAATCCCAAAGAATTTTCTCTTGAGAAGACTTATTTACACATGTTAAAAGAGTGTGAGTTATGAATATAAAACTAAAAACAATTTTTTCAAAAGAAGTGAGAATAATAAGAAGTAAGAAATACTTATTTTCATTATTTTTTGGTTTTATATTATTAATCTTTGCAATGTATTTTGTATTCGATAATTTTTTGAGCAAGATTGATTCAAATAGTCTAACAACTCATTCCTTAGTTCAAATAATGACAATTTTCTTAATTATTGTTGCGGTATTTACTTTTATTATGCAGTACTTGTTTGAAACTAATAGAGAGAAAATAGATAAAAGATTAGAGTTTATGTTAACTTCACCAGTATCTGTAATTGATATTTTTCATGGAAAATTATTATCGATATTATTTTTATATTATGCAATAACAGTGTCTTTGATCATGATCATGTTAATCATGTTAAGCTATTTTAATATGAATGTTTTAGAGTTATTAACAATTGAAACATGGGTCATGATTTTTTTGATTTTGCCGTTTTTCATGACATTATATGCTTCATTCATGATTTGGTTTTCATTTAGATTCACTCCAAACATGAACATGATATTTGGCTTTTTAAATTATATATTATATTTTATAATAATTTTTTCAGTTAAGTATTTAAAAAGAATGGGGATTGTTGAATTTTTTAACTATGGGCTTTATTGAAGGAAATGTAGTAACTCATTCTATTTTATTGTATTCTATTTTATTTTTGTTAGTAGGATTTATTGTGATTCATATTTTAATTAAAAAATTAAATAAAGAAAAAATATTAAATTGAATATTTATTTTTATGTAAGTGAAGTGTTGTTATGAGAGAATACAAAATTTTAACTCAAGAACCTAAGAAAGGATTTACTAAGGAATTTGATCACGAAAAAATGGAACAATCAATTAATGAATATTCTAAACAAGGATATAAATTGATTTCATTTGAAGTGTATAGTCTTGGTGGGCTTGGTCCAAATAGATTTTTAGCTATTTTTGAAAAAGAATAATAATTGTAAAACTTTTTTCATCTTTATATTTTAGAAATATGTCTAATTAATATATCTATTCACGGTTTTAGTATGAATTTTTTTTAAAAAAATTATTTTGTTATAATATGGAGGATAAATAATGTTTTTGAATACATTTAAAAAAACTAATATAATAATATTTTCTTTGTTTTTGATGGTTTGCTCAGTTCATGGTGTATCTTTCAGTGGTTTTAATCATGGAAACTGGTTATATAGTCAGCATGGTTTTAATGAAGTTGTTATAAATCCGACAAATGGTACGATAGCTGATGCCTTAAAAATTAGTGATTATGTTTTATTGATGCCAGGTACTTATACTGGTGATGGTAATGTAAATATTAATATAAGTGGAAATAAGCATATTCGTGCAACTGATCTGGAGACTGCTATAATTGATGGAAAAGGAGAAATTAAACTATTCAATGTTGAAAAAAATTCTATTCTGAATTTGACTAATCTTGTGTTAACTGGAGGAAATGATAGTACTGGAAATGGGGGTGCAATTTTTAGTAATGGTACATTAAATTTAGAAGGGTGTGTTGTTCAGGATAATACAGCTACTACTGGTGGAAGTATTTATATTAATACTAATAATACATTTAGTTTTATTAATACTAAAATACTCAATAACCGTGGAACTTTGGGTGCTGGAGTATATATTGATGGGTGTAATGGAGTAGTGAAAAATACTACCTTTGAAAACAATGGTAACCTTGATCCAAACATCTATGTGTTTGGTTCAGGATTATTCATAGTTAAAAACTTTGATATTAATATTACTGATTCTATTTTTAATGGTAATAAAGGGGGTTTTGGTGGAGGATTAGAAATTATGGGATCACCAGATGATATGAGCTCAAAAGCTGTTATAAGTAATTCTGTTTTTCGAGATAATGAAGAAATTGCAAGCGGGGCTGGAATGTCATGCACATATGCTAATGTTTCTATTCTGAATAGTAAATTCTACAATAATAAAATAGATGAAAAATATGATATTTATAAGTATTCTAATGGTGCTGGAGTATACACAGCTTATTGTAATTTGAATATTAAGAATTCTGAGTTTAGGAATAATAGTGGTTTGTATGGTTCTGGGTTATGTAATGAGAATGGTACCAATACATCTATTGAGGATTGTAATTTTACAGATAATGTTGCAAGAGGTTATGGTGCGGGCATGGTAGTTTTAGACGGGAATTTAGATGTTAAAAACACTAAGTTCATGAACAATTCTGCTAACATGGATACAAGCATTGATGATAATAATGGAGGAGGAATATACTTTTTTAATGGAAATATTAAAATAGACAATTCTACTTTTAAAACTAATCATGCACACCACGGTGGTGGTTTAGATACCAGGTTTGCTAATGTAAATATTAAAAATTCATTATTTGATAGTAATAATGCTGTTTATGGTGGAGGAGTATATTCTCGTGAAGGAACTATAAATATGAGTAATTCTGCATTGTCTAATAATACTGTTAGTATGAATGGTGGAGGAATCTATAACTTAAATGGTTCTACAACAATTGAAAAATGTAATATTACATCTAATGTTGCTGTTGATAATGGTGG
>JAITGU010000114.1 GCA_031280375.1 Candidatus Methanovirga procula
ATATAATTTTTTATCTTTTTTTATAATTATTGAGTCTGCCTAACAATTCTGACTCACAACAAAAATTTAATCTATCAATTTTTATTGAAAATTATTTAAATTATTTTAAATATTTAAAAATTGTTCACCTAAGTATTTATATAGGTTGAACAAAAATAATTGTTGGACAGCCACTATAATAAAAATTAAAATAATTTTTTTATAAAAATAATTTGTAAATATTTATTTTTAGTAATTGATTCATTATCTTCCTTATTTTATTTTTAATTATAGAATTATATATATTAACTTTTTAATTATTAATAGTTTATTTAAACAATTGATGAACTTAGGACAGAGTACCCATATTAGAATAAAGTGAGAAATTTAATGAATTTCTTAATTTAATGTTTAAAAAAGTTTGGATTTTAAACTATTAATAGCTAAGTTCTTATCATCACTTCTCATAAGTGACTCACCAATTAACACAGCATCGATGTTATTATCATTAAGAAGTTCTATATCATCTGAATTTTTTATTCCACTTTCAGAAATAATTATAAGGTCATTTCTAATCTTTTTAGGAATTTGTTTTTGTAAAAAGATACTATTTTTAATATCTACACTAAAGTCTTTAAGATTCCTGTTGTTAATTCCAATAATTTTTGCTCCAACCTCAATTGCTACTTTAATCTCGTTAAGGTCATGGACTTCAACAAGTGGATATATATTCAATTCATATGAAATCTCAATAAATTTTTTTAGCTTATCGTAGTCTAAGATTGAACTAATTAGAAGTATGGAAGAAGCACCTAATAACTTGGCTTCGTAGATCATATAGCTATCAACGACAAAATCTTTTCTAAGAACAGGGATATTCACATTAGTTGTAACATCCGAAAGATAACTATCATCACCTTTAAAAAAGTATGGTTCTGTTAAAACTGAAATGGCTGATGCTCCACCATTTTCATATTCTTCACCCGTTTTCAGATGATCAAAATTATTGCATATAATTCCTTTTGAGGGTGATGCTCTTTTAATTTCACAAATAAAAGATAAACCTCTATTTTTCAAAACTTTTTCAAAAGAGTTGTAATTCTCGTTATGATCCATTTTATTCGCTACTTTATCTTTTAAATCTTCAAAAGAAAGGCTATTTTTTTTATTCTTAACTCTCTCCTCTGTAGACTTAACAATTTTATCTAATATCATGAAAAATCAGCTTAGTTAAAGTTTTTATTAAGAATCATTAAAATCCCCATTTGTTTCAAGCAGATCGAAAAACTTAAAAAACAGAGTTTTCTTTATTTTCAGTTTTTAAAAAGTTTGGTTGAAATATTGATGAAGCTGTCTAATTTTTCTTTTGCTTTACCAGTATCAATAAGTTTTTCAGCGGTTGTAATTCCTTTTTTGAAATTGGGAGCTTTTCCCCCAATGTATAACCCTGCAGCTGAATTAAGAATGATCGCATCTCTTTTAGCTCCTTCTTCACCATTCAGAATATTTAAAGCTATTTGTGCATTGATTTTAGGAGACCCACCTATAATTTCAGATTTTGGACTAAATTTAAAGCCATAGTCTTCAGGATTCAGTGTATACTGAGAAAATTCACCGTTTTTTATTTCACAAACACTTGTAGGAGCAGATATTGAGATTTCATCTAATTTATCATGACCATATACAACCATGGCATTTTTAACACTTAAATTATGGATTACCATTGAAATAGGGAGAACAAGGGATTCATCGTAAACACCAATCACTTCTTTATTGGCTCCTGCAGGATTTGATAGAGGACCTAAGATATTGAATATTGTGGGGATTCCTAATTCTTTTCTTATCGGAGCCACATATTTCATGGCTATATGGTAATTTTGAGCATATAAAAAACAAATTCCTATCTTTTCAAGCAGTTCTTTGCTTTTTTCAGGAGATAATTCAATGTTAACACCCAATGATTCTAAAACATCTGCAGAACCACATTTGCTGGAAGCAGCCCGATTCCCATGTTTGGCTACTGGAACACCTCCAGATGAGATTACAATGGCAGAGACTGTTGAAATATTAAATGAGTTTGATCCGTCTCCTCCAGTGCCTACGATTTCTAAGACATCTATATCGGTTAATAATCTTATGCAATGATTTCTTAAAGATACTGCAGAAGCCGTTATCTCATTTATTGTCTCTCCTTTCATCGATAAAGCGGTCAAATAAGAACTCATCTGGACAGAACTGGCTTTACCCTTCATTATTTCATCCATTGATTCCTTAGCCATCTCATAAGAAATATCTTGATTCTTAGCTAACTTTAAAATAGCTTCTTTTATCATATTATCTTACCTGTTATAAATAAATCCAATCAATCTGACATTATTTTAACGATTAATAAATAATTATAATAATTTAATTTTTAATAATAATTAATTTAAACCATATATAATTTAAAATAACTATTATTTATAGTTTAATTTATTTTCAAAATTTAGGAACTTTTTCAAAAATACTATTAACAATTTGTTTACATTTAAATTTTATAATTTTTAAATGAATTCTTTTATAGAATATTAAATTTTATTATTTTTTGAGGATAGACATCTAAATTATGATCTTATAAAGTTTTTTAAGATCTTAAAACCATTTGGAGTTAATATTGATTCTGGATGAAATTGAAGACCATAAACAGGATACTTTTTGTGGCTTACAGCCATAATTTCATTGTCCTCTTCTGATTTAGCTATTATAAAAAGTTCATCAGGTAATGAACCTTCAGTTGCAGAGAGAGAATGATAACGTCCTACAGGGATTCTGGATTCTAAATTTCTAAACAATGGATTTCCGTTATCTATCTCAATGTTGGATACTTTTCCATGAACTAATTTTTTTGAATAGCTAACTTCTCCTCCAAAAGCTTGATATATACATTGATGCCCTAAGCATATTCCTAAAATAGGGAGTTTATCATGGAATTCTTTGATAATATCAATTGAAATTCCTCCATCTTCTGGTTTTCCTGGTCCAGGAGATATAACTATAAGATCTGGGTCAATATTTTGAATTTCTAACAAGCCCATCTCATCATTTCGTATGACTTTTATATTTTGGTCTATCTCACCGATCATCTGATATAGGTTATAGGTGAAGCTATCATAGTTGTCTATAATTAAAATCATTCCATCGTTTCCTATTGTCGTCATAATTTTTATTAAGAGTTATTTTTTTACATTTTGATGGTTGCAGCTAACTTTAAAGCATTTAAAACAGCCTTTGCTTTGGCCATACATTCTTCAAATTCTAAATCAGGAATACTGTCTGCAACAATTCCCGCTCCTGAACGGATGAAGACTTTATTTTCCTTTGTAAATGCCATTCTAATAGCTATACATGTGTCAAGGTCTCCAGTTAAGCTTATGTATCCAACTGCTCCTCCATAAATGCCTCTCTTATTGGATTCTAATTTATTTATGATTTCACATGCCCTAATTTTAGGTGCTCCAGATAAAGTTCCTGCTGGAAGAATAGCATCAATAACATCTAAAAAATCTTTATCTTCTTTTAACATTCCAGTTACAGTTGAACCAATATGCATTACATGGGAAAATTTTTCGATGTTAAGATACTTTTCAAGTTTAACAGAACCAATTTTAGCCACTTTTCCAATATCGTTTCTTCCAAGATCGACCAACATGTTATGTTCTGCAAGTTCCTTTTCATCAGAAAGTAGATCTTCTTCAAATTTTTTATCTTCCTCATCATTTTTTCCTCTCTGTCTTGTTCCAGCCAATGGAAAAGCATATAATTTTTTATTTTGGAGTTTTACAAGGGTTTCAGGTGAGGCTCCAGCTATTTCAATCTTATCATTTGAAAAATAGAACATATAAGGGGAAGGATTGGTTGTTCTAAGTATTCTATAAGTATCCAGTAGACTTCCCTGAATTTCACAAGATAAAGGATTGGATAAAACAACTTGAAAGATATCTCCTTCTTTTATGTATTCCTTTGCTTTTTTGACAATTTTACAATATTTTTCTTTAGAAAATAATGGTTCAAAATCACTTTTCAACTTAAGCTTGTTTTCCAACTCATCAATTGGTTCACCATTCTTGATCAAATCAAATAGGCTATTTAATTCACTGACAGCTTTTTCATATTCCTCATCAATATTTTCAGTTTTAATGTTGATGATCATGATCATTTTCTGTTTGAAGTTATCAAAAACGATGACTTTATCAAATAGCATTAAATCAAGATCTTTAAACGACTCATTGAAAGTTTTGCCAAATAATCCCTTGGAATCATATTTAAAGTTTTCATTGTTTGCCTCATCGAAATCGAGTGAAGGTTCACTATATTTAATATAATCGAATGCAAAGTATCCAACCAATCCTCCAGTAAATGGAGGCAGTTCAGATATTTTAGGGCTCCTATTTTCAGAAATTATCTCTCGGATATATTTTCCAGGATTTTTAGTCTTTTTGTCTATATTTTTGTAACCTCTCATTTGGATATGATGGTTTTCACAAGTGATTTCCAGTTTTGGGTCGAATCCAATTATTGTGTATCTTCCCCATTCTTTTAGATCTTCTACACTTTCTAGGATGAAACAATGTTTGTTGATATTTTTTAGAATTTTAAGTACTTCAATAGGAGTTTTAATGTCTGAAAATACTTCACATCCTATTGGGATAGATTTATAGAGATTTTCAATTGTTGCTTCTTTTGCTTGTTTTAATGATGGAAATGTTTTAATGATGGAAATCATATTAATATACTCCTACAGGATGATTTTGATTTTTTAAAATATCATATTACTTTTGTTGTCTATTTTTGGTGAAATTTTTTGAAAATTATTTTGTATATTAATATACTGTTAAAGTACTATATAAAGGTTTATAGTACATTTTTGTACTATATAGTTCTAAATTTAAGATAAAAAAATTGAGTAAATAAATATTAATAATACTAAAAATAATCATTTTAAAGACACTAATGATAAGTTGAAAGAACTTGAAACAGATTTTAAAAATGAGAGTGTTCTGATAATATCGAATTTTTAAAGAGGAAATTGGTGAAATAAAAGCTGAGCTAAGGAGATTATAGTATTAAAAGAAAGTTTTATAGGTGATGATTAATATAACTTTATATATATTTTTGGAGTTGTTAGTCATGGTAAATAATGTCTCAAAAGAAAATCAAAGAACATTATAGATATAAAATGAATTAGAGAATATAATTAAAAATATAAAAACCGATTGCCAATAATACAAATGTTTATCAAACGATCAATAGATGAATTTAATCGAATAGCTGAAAACGAAGTATTATTTGACAGTTCCAGCGAACACATGAATATTATTAAAAATAGATTATGGTGTTGTTATTATATCCTTTGAAAATGTTAAAAACATTTTAAAAAAAAAGCTTAATTACTATAAGTAAACCATTATCAGAAATATTTAATAAATCTAATTCCGCGAAAATTTACTGCAAAAAAGGGATATTAAAAACACTATTATCCGTAATGGCAGAAAATTTAGTATAAATATGAAATGGTTTCGTTGCATTAATAATAGTAATTCATTGTTAAAATGTAAAAGAACAGCCAGATCTTTTGAATTCTAAGTAAACATGATCCTGATAAAGAAATAGTTGTAAAAAATCATGATTTTCTTAAAATCTATTATATGAATTCGAATACTATAAGCTGAATACAGTTAGAATAATTAGGATTATAGATTTATGAAGCTGGTTTAAGGTGGCTTGAAAGATGGAAT
>JAITGU010000037.1 GCA_031280375.1 Candidatus Methanovirga procula
GTGAATAATCGACACCTTTATATGCTATTATCACATTAGTTAATTATAGTGAGTTTCATAATTTATAAATACTTATCAAAATATTCGATTTTTGATAGGTTAATAGAAACTCTCTTATATACTTACTACCACATTAGGTTAATATGAGAGTTTCATATATTTATAAATCTTATCAAAATATGCTATTTTTTATAGGTTAATAGAAACTCTCTTAAATATATTTAACAAGATAAAAATTTCAATGACTATGGTAATAAAAATTTTTTAAAAATAGGAATATTTTAAATTTTAAAGCTGAAATTAATTAGTTTTAGTCTGAAATAGAAAAATAACCCTAATCAAAATCATCATACTTACATATTTAATTGTTTTTTATATTATGATGTTATTCTTTTCCAGTTGTATATGTTTCCAAAAATATCTCCACCATGGGGCTGTAATGTAGCAGTTTCAGTAGAAATATTTAAGGTATTGTCCACAAAGTAAGAATAATCTATGGTTACCAACCATAACCATGCTGCATCTCCTTTAGGCGAAGTACCAGTATTACCATCATAGGATACTTTTCTCCAATCATCGTATGAAGAATTAATATTTAAATTATTGGTCGCTGCTTTGATATAACTATCTACTGCAGAATTGTTGTATCCTGATGGATTATCATATATGTGTCCAATTAATTTACTACTGTACAATTTAGATATTATACTTGGATCTGTTCCACCAAATCCCCAAAGAACAGCTTGAGAATTTTTAAAATTTTCAATATCATCCCAATTTTTACCAATAGGTTTTATTTCAATGCCTAATTTTTTGGCTTCTTCAGATACACTTAAAGATAGTGTCTGCCTATCTTGATCGTTTGAAGGATAGTAAAGTTCAAAATAAGCTTTTAATCCATTTTTTTCTCTTATTCCATCACTTCCAATTCTCCAATCACCATTTTCAAGGATTTGTTTGGCTTTATCAATGTCACCATCCTTAATTTCTGCATCAGGATTAAAATAGGGTAGTGTGGAAGGCACTCCATCAAATGATTTTAAACCACATCCATTTAATGCCCCATCTATAATTTTTTGCCGATCTATTCCATAATTCAATGCTTTTCTAATTGAAACATCGGAAGTCACATTGTTTCCTAATGTATGTCCCTCTGGGGTTTTTGTCCCATTATCTGGAATGTAAGGTAGTGATATTCCTCTTGTATCGATTGAATGTAATATTGTCATAGTCATGTTATTTATTTTTTCTTTTGTAAATGACAGTGGTACTTCGGCAATATCTACTTCTCCTTTCTTAGCAGAAGCAAGTGCTGTATCACTGTTTAAAAATATAATTGTTAATTTTTTAAATTGTGGCTTTACACCATAATAATTGTCATTTAATTGAAAAATAGCTTGTTGTCCTTTATCCCACTGAACTAATTTATATGGTCCTGATCCAATAGGTGATTTACCGTATGTTTGATTATTATAATTTGTTTCTGGGACAATTCCTATATAACACAACTTATTAATAAATGTAGAATCTGGTTCATTCAATTTAAATTCAATAGTTGTATTATCTATAGCATTTGAAGAATTTACATTACTTAAATCAATATCAGAAGCTCCAACTTCCTTTAATTTATTGTATGTAAATGCAACATCCTTAGCTGTTAAACTTGAATTATCACTAAATTTAACATAGTCTTTAATTGTTACATAATATACTGTCCCATCAGGATTTAAAGTGTAGTCCGTGGCCAAATCATTATTAAGGTTCATTTTATTATCTTTTTTAAATAATGTAGATTGTATTAATGGTTCAGCATAGTAGTTCCATCCAAGTATTGGATCAAAACCAGTTTTAGGTTCTCCTCCGTGAGTTCCTACTGCCACTACTAACTCATCTGGATTTCTTTTTACACTATTTCCACCTAAAAATACAACTATTATTCCAATCACTAATATGATACCCATGAGGTATAAATATTTCTTGTTCATTAGTATTTCCTCTGTTACAACTTATTCTAATTTAAACAATAAAAATAATAGTAGTGATTAACAGCAAAATTAATAATACTTTTTCCGTAAATTATATTATTTTATTGAACCTCGAGTATTTATATTGAATAAATGGTATATAAATTTTTTGGTTTATTGTGAGTGTCAAATAAAGAAAATGTGAAAAATTAAAGAATTCCACAAAAATTTTACAAGGTTTGCTTAACGAGAAATGAAAAATCAAAATTATGAAAACATTTAAGTATAATAAAAAAGATATTGTTTACAACCTTAATGGGCGGCTATTACTTTTATGAAAAATTTATTGAAAATTTATTTTATATTGTATATGGTATAGAATATTGTAGATATATCATAGATAATAAGCATATGGACATTATATGATTTAAATTTAAAATTGTTGATGTTGGATGTTATAGAGTATGTTAAATATGTTATATGCTATAAGTAATAGTATTTATTTAAAATTAAAATAAAATTTTATTTATTTAATTTAATAGCTAATTTTAATTTGATAAAATGATTTTTAAATTATTTATTCTTTAAATTATTTAGTTATAAATATTTTTATCCCTGTTCTTATTAATCAATATTTTAGATTATTTAATTTTATGTAATAATATCAGTATAACAATATTAATAAATGTATATAATTAAATGGTTATATGAAAAATAAGTGGTTATATAAAGAGAAAAGTTGTTAATATAAAATATTTTTTCAATCTGATTAACTTAAATAAGATAATTTAATAAAATATCTAAATAATTAAGATTTTACAAAATAAATAAGAGTTTATAAAAATTATTATAATAAATTAATAAAAATAAAGTTATAAAAAACTAAAGGAAGATATTATGGCAAAGGCGAAAAGAAGAAGAGTGCGTGATACATGGAAAGAAAAATCTTGGTACAATATTAAAACACCTGTAGTATTTGGCGATAAAGAAATTGGTGAAACTCCGTCAAGAGACCCAAATTTTCTCATTGGAAGAAGGGTTGATGTTACTATGAGAGAATTAACTGGAGATTACTCTAAACAGTACATAAAACTAAAATTTGAGGTTAACAGTGTTGAAGGAGATATTGCTAACACAAAATTCATTGGACATCAAATCACAACAGATTTTGTTAGAAGTATGATTAGAAGAGGGACGAGTAGAATTGATGCTCCAGTTATTATTAAAACAACTGATGATGTTAAGATAAAATTATATGTTTTAGCTATTACAACAAGAAGAGCTAAATCTTCTCAACAGAAGTACATGAGAGAAACTATAATTAAAACTATCGAAAAGAAGGCTAAAGAAAGGGATTTTGAAAATATTATTGAGAATTCTGTTAATGGAAGACTATCCTCTGAAATTTATCACATAATTAAAAAAATATATCCACTTAAAAGAGTAGAGATTATTAAGAGTAAAATTTTAGAATAGCTCTTTTAACTCAATAAGGAGTTCATATATTTTAACAAATTAAAATTGTTTTTTTTATTTACTTATTATAATAGTTTATTTTTTTGATACTATTAATAACAAAATTTTAATTCCTAAAATATTAATAACAAAATTTTAATTTATTATCAAGTCTTGGTGATTAAATGGATGAAACAATGACTAATTGGATTTTCACTTTGATTTTGGTTCTTGCGGGAATTATAACTTATCATAAAAAATCTTTAGATTTATTAGGTTCCATCTTCATGATATTCATGGGGATTATAATTCTCCTTAAAGCTGGTATCTCCTGGTTGATTTTAATTTTAGTATTCCTAATTTTAAGCCTATATGCAAGTAAATATGCAAAAGACTATAAACAGAAATTAGGAATTTACGAGAAAAAAAGAACAGCAAAAAATGTTATTTCCAATGGTTTAATTGCTTTTATGATGGCTGCATTTGGTGGAATCGCTTTCAACGGTCATTATATTCCACTTTTCGGTGGATTTATAGGTGCTGTTGCTACAGCTACAGCCGATACACTGGCAAGTGAAGTTGGTGTATTACAAAAGCCTCGTTTGTTGACTACTTTTAAAACCGTTGAACCAGGAACCGATGGTTCTGTTTCTATTTTAGGAACTTCTGTTGGCACAATTGGGGCTGGTATCATTGGATTTTCATCATTTATTTTAGGTTTAGTTCCAAATCCAATACTCGCTGTTGAAATAGCGGTTATTTCAGGAACATTCGGATGCTTTATGGATAGTGTCCTCGGTGCAATTCTTGAAAGAAAAGGACTCATTAACAATGAACATGTTAATTTATTAGGAACATTGTCTGGAGCGATAGTTGGAATCATATTAATAAGTTAATTCTGCTGCTTAAAAAGACACTGTAAAAAATTCAGTGGGTGGCATGTTAATGCCGACGAAAATAAATCTAAAAAAGCTTTATATTAGCATTAATATATAAATAGGAGAAAGGATATTAATTAATATCATGTTAA
>JAITGU010000113.1 GCA_031280375.1 Candidatus Methanovirga procula
ATTTGAAGAAGTTATATAAGACTATTGAAAGTATTGAAGTTTATTTAGATCTTCAAAGGGTTAAATGGGATCAAAATCATGGAAAAATTATTTCACCCACTGAATTTTTTACATAGTCGGTAATTTTTGGTAACTTTTGGTAGTTTGAAATTCAAAATAATTAATTTCTCAAAACACTATATTTAATATTATAAAATGGAATATTGAATAGTTATAAATAAAAGCTTAAGTAAATTAAATAATAATTTAAAACGAATTAAAACCAAATAAATTTTAAAAAGGAGAACGAAAATGAGTGTGACTATAAATGACAATTACCTTTTATTACAAGACAACTATTTATTTGTAGATGTAGCAAGAAAATTAGAAAACTTCCAAAATGAAAATCCTGATAAAAATGTAATTAAGATGGGTATAGGGGATGTTACTAAACCACTGCCCAAAACAGTTGTAGAAGCTTTTAAAAAAGCTGTAGATGAAATGGGTGAGGCTAATTCATTTAGAGGATATGGTCCAGAACAAGGTTACTCTTTCTTAGCAGAATCTATTATTAAAAATGACTTTAAACCACGAGATGTTAATATAAACACAGATGAAGTTTTTATCAGCGATGGTGCCAAATGTGATACAGGAAACATACAAGAAATCTTTGGACTGAATAATAAAATATGTGTTAGCGACCCAGTGTATCCAGTTTATGTAGATACAAATCTAATGGCTGGTAGAGGAGGTTCAATCACAGAAAATGGAACTTATAGCTCAATAACATATATGTCATGTACAGAGAAGAACAATTTTATTCCAGAACTTCCAAAAAAATCTGTTGACTTAATTTATCTCTGCCTTCCAAACAATCCAACTGGAACAACATTAAATAAAGACCAATTAACCAAATTTGTAGAATTTGCAAAAAAAAATAATTCAATCATACTTTTTGATGCGGCTTATGAATCATTCATAAGAGAAGATGATGTTCCACATAGTATCTATGAAATTGATGGAGCAAAAGAAGTAGCTATTGAATTTAGAAGTTTTTCAAAGACTGCTGGGTTTACAGGTACTCGTTGTGCATATACAATTGTTCCAAAAGAACTTTATGGACTTAGTTCAGATGGAAAAAAGGTTTCATTGAATAAATTATGGAACAGACGGCAAACCACAAAATTCAATGGTGTTTCATACCCAGTGCAGAAAGCTGCTGAAGCTACCTACTCACCAAAAGGTAAAAAAGAAATTCAAGAAAATATAGACTACTATATGGAAAATGCTAAAATAATTAGAAAAGGATTGTCAGACTTATGCTTAAATGTCTATGGTGGAGTTAACTCACCATATATTTGGGTAAAAACACCCAAAAATATGAAATCATGGGACTTCTTTGACCTTCTTCTAAATGAAGCCAACATCGTTGGAACACCAGGATCAGGATTTGGACTAAGCGGGGAAGGTTATTTAAGATTAACTGCATTTAACACCTTAGAGAATACCAAAGAAGCTATGGATAGAATGTCTAAAATCAAATTATAGATTAAAACACACTATTTATAGTAAATAATACATATTATCATTTTTAATATTATTATTTTATATTAATTTCAATAATATATGGAAAATTTATTTATAGTAAAATAAACAACTTAAATTTATGAAACTAAAAATAAAAATTACAGAAAGAGATACACTCCAAAGTTTATTTAGTAAATGTGGTGGGCTTGGATTAGAACACCATAATGACCTTGAAAACCTTATAAAAGATAAAAATCCTGATTTTAACCTTGAAAATGGAACTATAAAATGGGGAGAAGATTTAAAATTTAACTTTCAACTTTTAGGAACATTATCACTCCAAGATGAAAAATGGTATTGGGCATGGGATAATCAAGATATTGAACTTCCAGAGAAAATAATCAAGCAGTCAGAGAAAGTTAAAGAAATCGGAGAAAAATATACTATTAATCAAATGAAAGAGAATATGTTTCAAGCATCTTTACACGAAGCCCACATAATATCCATGACAATTACAGGATTATTTGAAGATGATGGATACTATGTCATAGATTTTGAAGGATTATTATTCTTTATAGCTATTAAGTCAGATAAAATTCCTCATGAAAAAACTGTGGAAAGGTTTTTATATAATTATAACACATTCCAAAAAGAATTTGATGTTAACCCTCGTTTAGCATTAGAAGGATATGCAAAATTAAATGACTATGGGTATAAAGAAAGAGATGAGTTTTCAGTTGTTGTAATCGGACAATCAAGGATTATCGTTGGATTCAGTGAAAAAGAAAAAGTCACTCATATTCAAACAATGCTTGAAAATGATTAAATACATATAATAACTATTATATGTCGGTTAATATCTATAATTATATAAACAAAATAATGATTAGATAACTTATGGTTTCAAGATTATTTATCAATCCAATGTCTGTTGAAAGTCAAGAAATTCTTAAAGAAAGTATTGACCTTGATTCTATTTTTGAATACAATCAAAAACTAAATAATACTCTAATTCATATAGGAAAAGGGATTCTTGATGATGAAACAAAAATTCCAAATAACTACGGAGACTTGGTCTTAAAAAGGATTGAATGGTATTTTAGAGAAAAAAATGATAAAAAATTTAAAATATCTGAATACTCCTACTTCTTTAATGAAGCAATCTGTAAATTTGATTTAATAGCCTTTCACTTATGTTCTCAAGCTATTACATTGAAATATAATCTTGGTTCAAAAGAAACTAAAATATTCTTAGAATCCGAGCAGAGAATTATTGAAGAAAGACTCATGAGAGTAAATGATGAAATCAGAGAAAGTCTTATAAACAAAACATTAAGTGAACTACTAAATAACTATGACTATCTTAACTGGAAAGATATTTTACCATTAATCAGATCTAAAAAAATATTATTGAAAGATTTACTCCTAATTGAAGGAGAAATTATACTTGATGAATATGAATTTGAAGAGAAATTCTATGATAAAATGGATGATTGGCCTCATCGTAGAATTGAAATGGTTTTTAACAGATTAATTGGTTATAAAACTAAAGAATTAATTTTAACTCAACTTATTATTGAAAACACAGAAGAATACTTAAAAAATATAAAAGAAAAATTACAAAGGATACAAATACATCCTGCAATTGAAAAATTATCAGAGAAAATAGCTAAACTTTTAGAAGAGCTAAATGAAACATACAGTAAATTTTATGGTGGAGAAGGAATATTTAATGTTAAAGGAGAAATAGCTACTTTAAATAAGAGTGCTTTTCCTCCATGTGCCACAAATACAATTGAAGGTGTTAAATCAGGAAACAGAAACGATGCAATAGTATTGTTTTTAACCTCATTTATATCCTATGGAAGACTGAATCCACAAGTATTTAGTAAAGGTATTGGTTCTAAAATTTCTGATTTCGACCCAGATTTAAAAATAACAACTGAAGAGATATTACCCATTATTTATGAAGCTGCCAACAATGCAGTTCCTCCACTTTTCGAAGACCAACCACAGGAAAAAATTAATATTGTGTCAAAACTCGGTTTTGGGATGCACGATGAAATCAGAATTAAAAATGAAGGACAGACAAAATGGTACACTCCAATGAGTTGTGATAAAGTCAAACTACATTTAACCAATATATGTAAACCAGATAAAGTATGTAAAAAAATTGGGAACCCATTATCATATTACTCATATAAGAATTGGTTACTTAAAAGTGAGAATAAAGAAGAATTAGTAAAAGAAGAAAAGGAAATCAGTGAAGGAAAAAAAGAAGAATGATAAAAAAATAAGTAAATGAAAGATGGTTATTAAACTTTTAAGAAATAGATAAAATTATATTTAGTTAATAAAGTCGCCAAAAACTAAATTTCAAAGTTTAAAAGTTTTAACTTAACTTAAAACATCTGATTTTTAAGAATTGTTGATTTTTAATGATTATAATGAAATCCAAGAATAATGCTTTAATCACTTTTTGTAAAAAAAAAACAGTTTTTTTACCTAAAACAAAATATATTAAACTGCAATTTAAAATTCCTCATCTAATTCTTTAAATTCACATTTAACTTCCCTATCAGCAAAAGCCACACCTAACAAGTACATATTATAATTTAAATACTTCTCATAATATCTATTATCTTTGATTTGATTTAAAGCCTTATCCACTAATTCATCAATTTTATCTTTGTCTTTGCCAAATTTGATTTCAATGATAATAGCTAAGTCCTTAATTATTAGAACTGCATCCATTTGCCCAATATTGGTGACTACTTCACCTTCAATTTTAAATCCTAACAAGTTTAACCATAATAGAAAGATTGAATGAAAGTAAGCTTCATTGTCATTATAAAGACTGTAAGGTATTAATGCCAACATCTCACGAAGATTAGAATTTAAGCCCTCACTATCCCTATTTAAGAAATTTTTCCTCATTCTATTTCTTAAATCATTCACCTGATTAAGTGGATAATCCATGGAAATATTCATCAAATACTTAATCAAAGAATCCTTAACTTCTGTATTCGGAATGCTTAAAAGATAATTAATTCTTAAATCATTTATTTCTTTTCTATGTATGGTTAAGTATCCAGACTGAAACATTAAAGGGATTAATGGAATATTTTCAGGATCATAACTATCAGATATCTCAGAACCAGTCTTAAATTCTGAAAATACTTTATTCAAGTCACTGCCATTTTTTAATAATTCCAGTAGAAAAGTTGGTGTTCCAGTTTTAAACCAATAATTGTTAAATTCCATTTCATTAAACAAGGATAAAGTGGATTGAGGATTATAAACAAAATTCTTACCATCCCAACTATAGCCATTGTACCACTCTTTAATACCAGTTAAAGCCTCATCCAGCCCAATATTAAATTTTTTAGAAAGGTTTATCATGTATGATTTAAAGTAATGTTCTAATTCTTCCTCAGTATAACCACAAACAGTAGAAAAATCATCAGAAAGAGTAATATCTCTTAAATTATTCAAACCAGAGAAAATAGATGTTCCAACAAACTTAGAAACACCAGTTAAAAAAACAAACCTTAAATTATCATCCTGACTCTTCAAAATCTGATAAAAATCATGTAATATTTTCTTCATATCATC
>JAITGU010000160.1 GCA_031280375.1 Candidatus Methanovirga procula
GAATGAATTTGAGTACATTGGCAGTGAAAAGATGTAATAGAGTGGAGTCTTTTATGATAGTTTTTATTAAAGAATCCTAATAGCCGCAAGTGATGCCTAAAAGGAACTAAAAAAAAAAATATAAAAAGCTTTATATATCGAATGTAAACTGAAAAATCAACCATTTTTATAAAGTTTAACAAAGTTGATGCATTTAAGAGTTTATGAAGGTTTAACCATATGATTTAAATGTTACCCTTATCAAAGTTGCATTATTTCATGCGGATGAAAAATATGAGAAACTATGTTTATGACTTATTTAAAGAAAATATAAAGTTAGTGAATTCACATTTTATAACAACTGTTCATGTATTTAACTAGATTAAATGAGATAATAAGGTCATATGTATTATGAAGAAGATTTTATCTGAGTTTGAGTTATTGTTTAGATGATTTTAATGATTTGGAACCTGTTTTTACAGGATTATAATCGTTGATTCTATTATATCCTAACTTTGAAAGACTTACCCGTCATGCTAAACTTAATTTAATTCCAAGAACCTCTAAATCAAGCAGAGCAAGGTTTATAGTATAAACTAATCCTAAGGAGATTAAAAAGTTATAAGACTGTTGATGGTATGTTAGAGTATTTGGCTTTGAATATGACTAAAAATCCAGTTGTATAATAATAGAATGATAAAAATAAGAGAATATATTGCAAATATACTAAAAACAAACCCATACATCTAAAACTCCGCAAAAGTTTACAACCTCATTTATAATCATTTATAATTTTAATTTGTATAGTGTTTCCCAAACTTTCATAATATTTATTAGAAATTTTTATTAAAAAATTATTCTTAAAATTATTTAAATTTTAATTTAAAGACATATTATAACCTTTTTTAATTATTTAATATGAGAAGTTGATCAAACTTTCATCGACCATTAAAATAAAAAAAAAATCTTTAATTAGTAACTTATAACTTATGAGTTATTAATAAATTATAGTAAGTTGTTAGTAAGTAAACTACTAATAAATAAGTTATTTAGTAAGTATTTGGGAGAAAGATATCGGAAGCACAATTATAGTTAAGTAAACTACTAATAAATAAGTTATTTAGTAAGTATGGTTATTATAATAAAGTTATTAAGTTTTGTAAAAACTCCATATTTGCTCGAGTGCTTCTCCAGGTTCTAATGCTCCTGAACGAGTTTCTCTTAAAATTCTTTGAATTGAGAATTTTTTTATATGATGATATTTTTTATGTGCTTCATGAAGTAATGGACAACCAAAACCTTTTATTTTTTTCACATGGAATTTAGATGTGAATTCTCTAATTTCTTCTTTTCCGATTGATAATGTTGCAGGAAGATTTAATCTAAACATAGTTATTTCCTCTGAGTTATTAAATCTTATTTTATTTTCTGTTAAACATTGACATCCAGTTGATAATAAGTCTCCAAAAATAACAAGATTTACTCCTTTTTTATATGCAAATTCAAAGATATTTTTTCCTGTCATAGAAGAACATCTTCCACAAGGATGGAATTTTCCATTAAATGAGTCTTCAATAATAGAGCTATAATCTCTTTTTAGATAGTGATGTTCAACGCCTAAGTTTTTGATTAAATTATCAATATTATTTTTGAAAACTTTGGGAAGTATGATTGTTCCTGGATCAATAGTAACAGCTATTGGAGTAAATCCCAAATATTTGGCTAAAATCAATGAAAAACTACTATCCACTCCTCCTGATAATGCGACCACAGATTGATGTTTTAATTCAGGATTATGAAGTTCATGTTCATTTAAACTATCACAATTTACACTATTTCCATTTATTCTATCTTCATTTATATTGTTCCAATTTATTCCATCAGTATTTTCCTTGTATCTGTTTATATTATCTTTTTTTAATCTATTTCCATTATTCTCATAATTATTATTTTCGTTTTTATCTTTAATATTAATGCCATGGATTGATAAAAGTTCTTTATTTAAATATTTTTCCATGTTGAAATTATAAATTTGATTTATTCTTGATTCTAAAAGTTTTTTAAGATTTAAAATGCCTGTTAAGTCTTTATTTACTATTGTATCATCTATTTTCATTAATACATTATTATCATCGTCGAATTTTGCTTCATTATTATCATTGGGCTCTACTTTGTTATTATGATTTGAGTTTGTTAAATTTTCACTATCGCATTTTACCAATGTTTTCTTTATCTGGATGTTCATAATTTTAATAAATGAATCTACTTTTCTCAATGATAACTCAATTTGATATTTTTTTAATATAAAATCACTATGACTTTCAACATGGATTTTTTTAATATTTAAATCTTCTCTTAAACGACCGACAACCCATCCTCCTTTTCCTATAATAGCTGATTTACTTCCTCTATCTTCTGTTATTATCCAAATTGTATTTGTATTATCATCAAAAAGTATTTGTTTAATAAATATCTTAACTTCATCGTGCCCTATTTCTTTCCTGATTCTATCTATTTCATTTGTAAGTAGACTTTTTGAATATTTCATTGTTTACCTTTTATTTTTGATTAGTAGTTATTTTTTAATCAATTAAATTAAGTTTATATGTTTAAGTTAAATTTATATATATTAAAATGATATAATAAAAATAATTGATAATAATAGTTAATGACTTTTTAATTATAAATGTGGATAATTTATGTTTACCTGAATTTAATAATTACTTAAATTTACAATTACTTATTATTTTTAATTAATATTTTTTTTAATTAATAAATATAACACCTGGAAATACATATGGTCAATATAGGAATTTTTGGAGATAAATCTACATCAAATGAATCAAAGTTAGTTGAAAAAAATATTCAACTTGGAGTTAACTATAAACGATTTAGTAAATCTCCAATCATTGGTGAAAACTGCCTTATACGTTCAAACAGTGTTATTTATAATGATGTGGAAATTGGTGATAACTTTAGAACTGGGCATAATGTTGTCATTAGAGAAAATACTATTATCGGAGATGATGTTTTAGTTGGAACTAACACTGTCATTGAAGGAAATGTAGTCATTGGCAATAGTGTTAGTATTCAATCTAATGTTTATATTCCAACTAATAGTTTAATTGAAGATAATGTATTTATAGGTCCATGTACGTGTTTTACTAATGATAGATATCCTATTAGGGTGGATTATGATTTGAAAGGGCCTAAATTAAGAAAGGGTGCTTCGATTGGTGCTAATTCAACATTTTTATCAAATATGGAAATTGGGGAGGGGGCTATGGTAGCTGCTGGTGCAGTAGTCACAAGAAGTGTCCCTCCTTTCTATTTAGCTATTGGGTCTCCAGCAAAAATTAAACCTTTACCGCATTCATTAAGAGTCCATAATAAGATATAGTCCAATTGATTAATATCCAATTGGATAATTATTAATCAGATATTAATTATTATCTATATATTATCCATTATACTATTAAATTAGATACCTATCAATATATGAATAAATATAAGTAAAATCATTAGTTGAATCGAATGGATACAATTAATGGGCACGAAATTAAATATAAAAAACTATAAAATTAGGTTGAGATATAGTGGGTATGGAATTAATAAATAGATACAATATATAGATAATATATTCTTAATAGATAAATTCTATTAGATAATATTCTATATAGTAAATAATAGATAATATTCTTATAAAAGTATTAATATAATTTAACTTAATGATCTTACTTGAAATTCTTTTATTTAAAAATTTCTTTTTATTTAAAAATTCTTAATTGAACAAATTTTTATTAAATAATTCATTAATTTAATAATAACAAAAAATGATTTAATAAATTATTATTATAGTATCTTATTTTTTATTTAAGATTGCTGTCATGTTCATAATGTAAAGGTGAATAATATGATTGTTAGAGATTGGTGTATGTACTGTGGTGAATGTGCTGGAGTATGCCCAAGAAATCTTATTTTATTAAAGGAAACAGAATTAGTTTTCGATGATTCAAAATGCAGGGAATGTAATATTTGTATTGAAATATGTCCAGTAAATGCATTGGAGAAATAGTGATATTATGATTGAAACCGATGTTTTAGTAATAGGTGCAGGACCATCTGGTTCAATAGCTGCAAAATATGCTGCCTTAGGTGGAGCAAATGTTATTTTAATTGATAAAAAATCTGAAATTGGGTCTCCTAAAAGATGTGCTGAAGGTGTTTCAAAAGAAGGTTTGAAATTTTTAGGAATAGAGCCACAACCAATTTGGGCTGTTAAAGAAATAGAAGGAATAAGATTAGTAGCTCCTGATGGAACTGATGTTTGGTTAAATGATGAAATAAAATTACCTGAAGCAGGTTATATTCTTGAAAGAAAAGTTTTTGATAAACATATGGCTATGGATGCTGGAAGAGCAGGTGCAGAAATTAAAATTAAGACTTTAGCCAAATCACTTAAAAAAGAAGGAGATCATTATATTGTTAGCTGTGAATCTATGGGAAAAGAGTTTGATATTAAAACCAAGATTTTAATAGGTGCTGATGGACCAGAATCACATATAGGAAGATGGGCAGGACTTAAAACTGGTACAAAACCAAAAGATATGGAATCTGGTGTTCAATTTGAAATGTGTAATGTTAAAATGAAAAATCATTCTGTTTTAGAGTTTTACTTTGGTTCAGTTGCTCCTGGAGGATATGTTTGGATCTTTCCTAAAGGTGAAGATATAGCGAATGTTGGCTTGGGGATTATTCAAACTGAAACTGATAAAACTGCCTATGAATATTTAGTTGATTTTGTAGAAAGTTGTCCAGCTACTAAGGATGCTAAAATTGTTGAGTTGAACGTTGGTGGAGACCCTGTTGGTGGATTGGTTAAAGATTTGTCTTCTGATAATATATTGATTGTTGGTGATGCAGCAGGTCAGGTTCATCCTTTAACTGGTGGTGGGATAATTAATGGGATGACCTGTGGAATGTTTGCAGGAGAAGTTGCAGCTAAATCTATTAAAAACGGAGATTATTCTCAAAAACAATTGTCTGAATATGATAAAAGATGTAAATATCTTTTAGAAGATAAAATGAATAAGTATCTAAAAGTCAGAGATTATTTAGCTTCTTTAAGCGACGATGAATTAAATTCAATAGCTGCTACTTTCCAAGATGTTGAATTTGAAGAGATAAGTGCCGTAGAATTAGTTAAAAAACTTGTTAAGATTTCTCCTAAGGCATTGTTGAAGTTAGGAAAGCTATTTTAAAGATAGTTTAATATTAGCTAATTGGTAGTCTGTTATAATTATTAATAATATATATTTAAGAATTATTTGGAGTGATTAATATGGAGTATGGGTTAGGTAAAAAATTTATTTCAGAACTTGTTGGAACATTTCTTTTAGTATTTTTTGGAACTGGGTCTGCAGTTGGAGCTGCTTTAATGGCAAATAAGCTTGTATTTAATGGAACTATAGGTAGTTTAGGTGGTTTTACTGAATGGTTAGCTGTTAGCTGGGGATTTGGAATTACAGCTATTGGTGTAATTTATGTTTTTGGAAAGATATCTGGGGGACATATTAACCCCGCTGTTACCATAGGGTTACTTGTCACGAAAAATATATCAATAAAAGATGGAATATATTATATAAAAGCTCAGTTTATTGGGGCTATCATCGCATCAATAGCTGTTTTTGCTGTTTTTGGAGAGCCTGGAGTCTTCATAGGTCAACTTGGTGCTAATGCTCCTGCAGCTGGTGTTAGCTATTTGCAAGGTTTTATAGCTGAGTTGATAGGGACATTTTTCCTCGTGTTGGTAGTTATGGGCGTGGCTGTTGATAAGAAAGCAGATCCTGGAGTTTATGGTCTTTCAATAGGGCTTACGATTGGAATAGCATTAACATTTTTAGGTCCAATTACAGGTGGTTGTATTAACCCTGCAAGAGGTTTTGCTCCAATGTTAATAGACTTCTTAACTGGAGGAGCGAACCTTTTTGGATACTATCCAATCTTTTTATTGGGTCCAATTATAGGTGGAATAATAGCTGCATTACTATATGACTTTGTTGCAGAACCAAATAAAGAATAATAAAATGTGTTTTAGATGTTTTTGTTGTAAATAAGCATTATTATTTATTTATGATTTGAACTTTTTCATCATATTTTTTTATATTTAAGGACCAACTTTTTTATTTAATAAATAATTTAAAATTTTAATCATTAGTAAAATTAATATATAAATTTAATTATTAATAAATTAACTGTTAATCCAAGAAAAATAATTATCTATCAGGGAATAAAATGAACAAGAAGGATAAACTTCTTTTAATTAAAATCAATGTCAAAGAAAGTTTTATAGACAATAAATATATTCTACTTTTATCCACATTACTCTTTTTTGTGCCTTTATTTTTAGGATACATATTTTCATCTAACTTAAATGGATTTTTAGATCCTGTCCTCAATGCATTTAAACAAAAGATTGTCAGTGGAGAAATAAAGTTAAGTTTTGATTCTATATTTATTAATAATTTTAAAGCTATTTTAATGGAGTACACTGGAGCAATATTTTTTGGATTAATCACATCTGCTAATTTAATGTTCAATGGATTGTTAATAGGTTATTTTGGTTCTAAAATAGCTTTAAGAACATTTTTAGCAGGTATCACACCACATGGAATATTTGAAATTCCAGGTTTAATAATCGGAGGAACTGCTGGATTTGTTTTATTCTGGTTTTTGTTTAATTTCATTAAAGATATTGTACTATACAATAAGGATAAGCTAAATCAGGTAAGTTATGACTATTCATCTGAAGACCAATATAATGAGGAATATTTCAAGAACTATGATGAAAAATATCTTAATGGAGTGAGTATGTCTAAAAAATTTGATTACAGTCTGAATAAAAATCATGTAAAACTAAAACAATCGATTATTTTAGTTTTAATATCTACAATCTTAATTGTTATAGCAGCAGTTATTGAAACACAGATCACACCTAAAATTATTAGTTTTTTTGCTTAAAAGAAGGATCAAATTAAAGGAGGGTATAAAATTCAAATCCACAATTTTATCTAATTAAGGTTTTATTTATTCATTTATTAGTTTATTCATTTATTTTATGAAATTGAGAGTTATTATATTTAAACATAAATTTTAATTATTTAATTAAAATTGATTATTTAATTTAATTAAAATTTGATTAATATTGATTATGATTAGTGAATTCAATATCTATAACTTTAATTATTATTATCTATTATAAAAAAGTTATTAAATTAAATTATTGTAAATAGTTAACTATTGAAAGAAATTAGAGAGATCAAAATGACAAGCACAGAAAAAATGATTTGTTTAGTGGATGGAGAACATTATCTTCCTGTAACTAAAGCAGCAATTAATATTTTTGAAAATATGAACCATATTGAAGTGGTAGCTATTGTGTTTATTGGAGGAACTGAAAAATTAAGAACCGATGATCCAGATAGTTACAGTAAAATGATGGGGATACCTGTTCATTTTGGTGGAGATAAAAGTGAAATACCTTATGATTTAATTGTAGATATGATTAAAAAATATGATGCTGATGTTGTCATGGATTTAAGTGATGAACCAGTTTTGGATTATACTAAAAGGTTTAAAATAGCTTCAAAAGTTTTATCTCTTGGAATACCATACAAAGGACCCGATTTTGATTTCCAACCATTAACACAGTATGATTCGGCTGAAAAACCATCTATTAAAATATTAGGGACAGGCAAAAGAATAGGTAAAACAGCTGTTTCAGCATTTGCTGCCAGAGAGATACATAAAAATAATTATAATCCCTGTGTAATAGCTATGGGTAGAGGAGGACCTGAAAATCCTGAAATAGTTCATGGGGATAAAATGGAGATAACTCCAGAGTTTCTTATGGAGCAATCAGATAAAGGAGTTCATGCTGCATCAGATCATTGGGAAGATGCATTAATGAGTAGAATTTTAACAATTGGGTGTAGACGATGTGGTGGAGGAATGGCTGGAGATGTTTTCTTAACAAATATGGAAGAAGGAGCTAAAATAGCTAACAAACAGGATGCAGAGTTTCTTATTTTTGAGGGAAGTGGTGCAGCTATTCCACCAATAAAAACCAATAGAAATATAGTTTTAATCGGAGCAAATCAGCCTTTAATCAACATTGAGAACTTTTTTGGACCTTATAGAATTTCATTAGGGGATTTAATTGTTTTAACAATGTGTGAAGAACCAATGGCATCAGAAGAAAAAGTTTTAAAAATTGAAGAATTTATAGCTGAAGTTAATCCAAAAGCAACAGTTATTTCAACAGTTTTCAGACCTAAGCCATTGGGCGATATAAATGGAAGAAATATTTTGTTTGCAACAACTGCCCCTGATTCAATAAAAAATGTTTTAGTAGAGCATCTTGAAAAAGAATATGGTTGTGAAGTTGTTGGAACAACACCTCATCTTTCTAATAGACCTTTACTTAAAGAAGACATTAATAAATATATTGATAGGGCAGATGTAATGTTAACAGAACTTAAAGCAGCTGCAGTTGATGTTGCAACAAAGGATTCTCTTGAAGCAGGTTTGGAAGTTGTTTATTGTGATAACATACCAATGGCTATCAATGAAAAATATCCAGATTTATCAAAATCCATAATTGATTTAGTTGATTTAGCTATTGAAGATTTTAACTCTTAAATATTGAATATGGTGTTCATTTGAAACAAGAAGAAGTTAAAAAATTATTAAAATTTACAATTAAAGAGAACAATGTAATTAAAAATTTAAAACTTCCAAAAGAAATTTTTTTACCTTTACTTTTTTCTCTTAGATATGGTGGGGATTGGAGTCATAAAAAAGATTCTAAAAGATTAATGTCTATAAAAGAAAAATTAACGAAGTACGATGAAAATAAAAAAATTGGTTACACTTTAGAGTTAATATATTTGTTCGTCAATCCAAGGTTAATTTCAGAGGAAGGAAGAATTTATAGAATGGAAAAGTGTGGTAACAACAATGAAAGAAAGTTGGTTGAAAGACCTTACAAAGTCACAATTGATGGGGAGTATATTCTTAAAGCAACACTTGACCCTAAAAAAATGAAGATATTTTTAAAACACTTGAAAGAGCCATTAAATTTTACTGGGTCTGGAGCTTATGGTGTTTCCCATGAAATAGAACATCTTGATTGTGATGAAATTAAAGGTATTCCTTTTTATGATTTCGAATATGTTTTAGAATAATAGTTTTCAAAATATGTATTTATTTTTTCTTAGTGTAAGTCTTTGTTCTCTTTTATGTAATCCTTATCTTTTATATTCTTATTTACTATAAATTCAATAATTGTTTCGTTGAACCAATCATAATTGATAATATTCCATAGATGAATAGCCCTGTAAATACTAAATATTTTTGATTTTGGAAACTGATTTTGAATTAGTTCTGCAGATTTAACAACTTTTGGGTATTCTTTAGTTCCATATAGAATTAATAAATGTGGAAAATTATTGATCTCATTAGGTAACCTGTATTTTAAGTACTCTTCACTAACCTTGATAAAGTTATCAATCTTAATCGTTTCTTTTAATTGATTGAAATATTCTTTTCCAATTCCATATTCAGCTAAAAATCCACTAATAATAAAGTTTGAAGGTTTTTTATCTAAAATATTAATTTTACATTCTTTAACACTACTTAATAATTCTTCAGTTCTCTTATCTTCTTGATTAATAATTATATTATCAATATTTTTTATTTCATCAAGCATTTTTAATTTATCAACACTTTTCTTGTTAACCTTATCTTCAATGTCATCAATATTATATTTATTATCAGCAAAATTTTTAATGTTAACTCCACTTATAACAGCTGTTTCAATTATATTCGGATATTCATATAATAAATCAAGGATTATCGTTCCACCAATAGCTATTCCAACTAAATGAACCTTTTTATACTTTAAATCATTGATTATAAGGTTTTTAATAAGTTTTTTGCAGTTTTCTATTGAAAAGACCATGTTAACCTGGGTTTTACCATGATCTATTAAATCTAAATAGATACAATGATAATCCTTAAGCTGACTTTTTTGCCTATTCCAAACCCAATTACTTAATAAATTACTGTGAATGAAGATAATGGCTTCATTATTTTCCTTTCCTTCTTCCACATAGTATAATTTTTCTTTCATAACTATCAATAGCTATTAAATTATTTTATGGATTAATCTTTCAAAAAAATATGTTTTAACCTTTCAACACCATCAATTTCTTTAATAATATCGGATGTTGACTTAGAAACTGAATTTTCCCACTCCCCATCATGGATTATCAAATTCCTAATTTTTGTTCCAGATAATATATTTCTATTAAATGTTGTGTGTTCATTCAGTTCGTATCCAGCTTCAGTGAACAATCGTTGCACTAATGGATTACCACTAAACACTTTGTTAAAATGTGGAGTTAACATTTCTACATGAGAAACCCAAAGAAAATTATTCATAATATCTGGTATTGGAATTATGTAATACTTATCTCCTTTAATACAATGCTCACTTAAAGCTTTTTTGATCATTAAAGTTCTTTCCCCTGCTGTGAATGGATTTTCAACTGTATGGCTTATTTGAGCACTACCAATTCCAATGATAAGTTCATCAACTTCTTTGAGTGCATCTTTAATAACTTGAATGTGACCATTATGTAAAGGTTGCATTCTTCCAATTAATATCCCACGGCCTTCTTTTAAATTTCCATACATAATTGAAACTTCTCCTGATAGTTTTCCAATCTGATCACATGTAAATTCAACTAATCTTTAAGTTCTGATACAGATATTAATGGTTCTAATATTATGCCTTTAGATTTTAAAAATTCAATAGCTCCACTTTCCCTATCAACCACCACAAAAACTTTTTTCACTGTTCCACCATAAATTTCAATACTTTGGATTGCTCTTAAAATAGATCCTCCTGTTACAGTGACATCTTCAACAAGAGCAATATTATCATTTGGATTAACATCTCCTTCGATTATTTCTAAGGTTCCATGTCCTTTTTTTTCTTTTCTAACCATAAGTAATGGAGTTTTTAATTCTAAAGAAACAGCAACAGCAAGAGGAATGGCTCCCAAATCAGGTCCCGCGACTTTATTAATATTTGATTCTTTAATCTTTTCACTTAATATGGAACTTATGGCTTTAAGGATTTTAGGATTGGTAACACCATACTTTATATCAACATAGTAATCAGTTACTTCACCATCAGTTAAAATAAATTTACCATATCTTACAAGGTTATTTTCCTTTAAAATATCAATTAAATCTTCTTTTGAAACCATAGTAATCATTCATATAAGATTATATTATTATAGTATGTGATAATAGTTATTAATCTTTTCATAATTTATTCAATAAAATGAAAATTGTTTATAAAAAATATGAATAATTTATATTTAATATATTTTTTCATTATTTTTATTTTCATTATTTTTACAATTATTATCATACTCAATGTTTAATTATTATCCAATAAATTCAGTTACTAATTTATCTTTTTTCATCTGAAAAATTATTTTTTGCTAATATTAAATTTTGTGATATACTCGTTTAATGAAAGAAATGAAAATATAAAAAACGAAATATTAGAATAATAATCAATTTTATACTTTTTTCACTTTTTTGAAATAATTTAATAATATCTTTATTATTGTAAAGTATTATTTATTAATTATAATACAATTTAATTAATATAAATCTTGTATAAACAAAAATATATAATTTTAAGTTTTATTTTTAGAGAATAAAAGAAATTAAACATAAAAAAATTTTTCTAAATTAATAAGATGATTTTGATTGTAAAGTTTGTGTTGATTATATATAAAGTTAAAATAACTTTAATTATGCTATAAAGGATAAAATTCATTTTTTGATTCTTTTATTAGTTATTTTTTGATTATTTCTTGATAAATGATTATTAAATGCTGTTTTAATAAGTTTTAAAACTTTTTATTTTAGAATAATTGAAAATATCAATATTTTTTGATTATTTTATCTTAATAATGATTTAAAATATATTTTAGTTGATTTGAATCACCATAAAAAATATTTCATAAAACTATTTTTTATAAAGTTTTTTATTTCTTAAGTAAATAATTTAAACATGACTTTTGTCTATTTTAACGATTGATATACTTTTTTTATTTAATATGAACTATTTTTAATAGATTTATAAGATGGACTAACCAAACCTTTATAAGCTATGCATCTAAATTACATAGTAAGTACACCATAATATTTTCATTTTATGTTAAGATTGTATAGAATTAAAATGTTTTATTATATGTTTGTATCTTGATATTTAAAAATAATTAAAATATTTTTAATATTACATTCAACCTTTTAAAAAAACGAAAATCGTGGATTTTCTAAGTTGTCTTCGACAACAAAAGGTTGATCAAAAACTTTACAAAAGGTTGATCAAAAACTTTAATATTATATATAGATATTTGAGTATTGGATTATATGGATATTACTGGAAATCTTTGATTTTTCATAATTACAAAAATCTTTGATTTTGGGTAATTGTTGTTTTCGAAATCGTTATATCTTTTTTGGAAAATGTGTAGAAAATTTTTAGCTAATATTCCAGTGCTTAGAGAATAAGCACTGGATTATTAATTAAAAAAATTTTAATGGTGAAATATATATGTTAAGGAAATGTCGAAGAAGATTCGGCCGAACAATTAGATTTAGATTAAGAAGAGATACTGGCTCTTTAAGCCTCAATCCTGTAGGACCAGGTGAATAGCTTGAAGTGCCGTGGTATTCTTGCAATATTCACAATATTTTTAGTTGTGGGTTTAGATTTTGTACCAGCTGTGAATACTTCATCAGCTGTTGAGAATAACACGGAAATAAATGATCCACGAGGTGTGGATAGAAATATTGGTAATAGTACGAACAATACTAATACAAGCAATAGTACTAATGTTACTAATAGCAGTGCTAATGGAACATTACAAAATGTTAGTAAGATATATAATGTTACTTATGCTTTACCAGTGTTTAATACTCCTAATCTTGGTGGGTTATCTAATGTTGAGAAACCATTCTTGCCCAAACCTAAGATAGAAGAATATATGCCTTCCTGGAATCCACCAAGTTACGATTCACCAAGTAAACCTTCCTGGAATCCACCAAGTGTTTATCATGGTTGGAAGTTTTGGAAAACTATAGCTGATTTGGTCAGATTTGTACTTTATGTTGTTCAGTATGTATTAGACTCTGCTGCATATGTACTTTATCAAGTTGCTTATGCAATAGCATATGTTGCTTATATTCTTTCGTTTGCTATAATGTATGCTGCAGGAATAATAGCTTTTATGGCTGTGTATATTGCTTATTTCTTTACAAGTGTTGCTTATGTTATTTATGCAATTCCAGCGATATGTTCTAATTTGGCTACCTTCGGAAATATCTGGAAATCTATAGGTAGTTGTTTCAAACCAGATGTATCATTTAAGGATAAAACCATTTCATTTAATAAAACTATTGAAGTGTATGTTAATGATACTAATGCAACGAATAGGACAAATAGTACTAATAGTACAAATGATATCAATACTGATAAATATTTTGAAAATATGACTGTTAGTTTTGGTTCAAATTCAACTGGATTGTATGAAAATGCTACAGATGCAGATTTGAATGCATCTATTAAAGACATCAATAATAAAAAAGATGACATTAAAGAAGGATTTGGTACAATGGACTATATATTAAGTGGTATATCTTCAATTATGGACATTGTTTGGTTGGTTATAGATGTTATATCTGCTATTAGTGCAAGTATTGCACCTGCCACAAGTGGAAGCTCAGTAGCTGCTTCAGCTGGAACTCAAGTTGCTAAATTAACTGCAACTGAAGTAATATCTAAGTTTATTTGTGATTTTCTTGAAAAAGGAACTATTGAATTAATGGATCAATTAGAATGTTTGAGAGATACTAAAATATTGGAAAAGATGGGAGTTGATCCTAAATATCCAACATTTGCTAGGGAAGTAGAATTTAAGACTAGAGATATTGAAAAAACAATATCTGATACCCGTAAATCATTTGATGATGCTAAGACAGGTAAAGGTATTACTAAAATTGTTAAATTAGTATTCACATTTGTTAAGTTGCTATTCAAAATAGCTTATTTCAGTCTTGATATTCAATTGTCCAAATATACTTGTGATATGCAAGATGAATTAAATTATCGTTCAGGTAATATGACAGATGTGGAAGCTCAGCAAAAGTTGGAAAAGGAGAAGGCAGCTGCTGAAAATGTGAAGCAAGAGGCTAATGAAAAGCAAGAGGCTAATGAAAAGAAGATTCGAGATCAAGAAGCGTTGGAAATTCAGAAAGAGGCTGAAGAGTTGAAGCAAGAGTCTGAAATTCAGGAAGGTTTGGAAAACTTGACTCAAGAGTTTGAAAAGTTGAAAAATCAGCAAGCATTGGGAGTTCAGCAAGAGTCTGAAATTCAGGAAGGTTTGGAAAACTTGACTCAAAAGCAGGGAAATTTAAAAATTCCGAAAGTCTTTGAAGGGTGTGAAGAGATATGGATGAATTTTTTGAATAGAACTAATCCAGAAAAATTTAATCAAATGTTGCTAAAGAATAGGTTAGAGTCTGAAATTCGTCAATTATTGTCAAAGGCGAAGCCAGAGTTGGAAGAAGCAAAACCAGAGTTGGAAAAGACAGATCAAGAGTTAAAGGATCAAGTGTCTGAAATTAATCAAATGTTGGCAAATGCTACATTGGCAAGGTCTATGTCAGAGCCAGAAAAAGGGAAGCAACTGCTGGAAAAGGCGAAACAGCTGCTGGAAAAGGCGAAAACTCAGCAAAAAGTTGAAAAGCTGAAAATTCAGCCAAAGTTGGAAAAGGCGAAGCAAGAGTTGGAAAAGGCGAATCAAAACTTGGAACTATTGAAAGTTCAGCAAAAGTTTGAAGAGGCGAAGCAAACATTGGTAAATGCGAAGCAAACATTGGTAAATGCGGAGCAAGTATTGGCAAATGTGAATCAAAAGTTGGAAAATTTGAAAACTCAGCAAGAGTTGGAAAACTTGACTCAAAAGCCGGAAAGCTTGAAGCAAGTGTTGGAAATGGCGAAAAAAAAGTTTGAAGTGTTGAAAACTCAGCATGAATTTGAAATGGCGAAGCAAGCATTGGCAAATGCGAAGCAAGCATTGGCAAATGCGAATCAAGAGTTTGAAATGGCGAATCAAGAGTTTGAAGTGTTGAAAACTCAGCAAGAGTTTGAAAAGGCGGAGCAAGCATTTGAAGATGCGAAGCAAAAGTTTGATGATGCTAAGCAAGAGTTTGAAAAGGCGAATCGAAAGTTGGAAATGTTAAAAATTCAGCAAAAGTTGGAAAACTTTAAGCAAAAAGAGTTTGGAAAGTTGACCCAAAAGCCAGAAAACTTGAATCAAATGATTGAATTGGCGAAGCAAGAGTTTGAAATGTTAAAAATACAGCAAGCATTAGAAAAGGCGAAGCAAGAGTTTGATGATGCTAAGCAAGAGTTTGAAATGGTGAAGCAAGAGTTTGAAGATGCTAAGCAAGCATTTGAAATGGCGAAGCAAGTGTTTGAAGATGCTAAGCAAAAGTTTGCAATGTTAAAAACTCAGCAAAAGTTGGAAAAGATGCAGCAAAAGTTTGCAATGTTAAAAACTCAGCAAAAGTTGGGAGCTCAGCAAAAGTTGGAAAATGAGAATCAAAAGTTGGAAAGCTCAATGTCAAATTCAGAAAACTTGACGCAAGGGCTTGAAAATCTGAATCAAAAGTTGGAAGCAAGTGTTGGATAACCATAAGTTATGATATGAACGACGAGCTAAATTAGTGTTTGCTAAATTACCGTTCAATAAATCATATGAATTGTTAAAATTTCTTTTTTTCTTTTTTTTCTTTTTCTGCATTGGAATTATAATTTTTTTTTAATACTTGAAATTTTGGGAGACAGAAAACATTGAAAATGTTTCACATAATAGGGCTTTTTTTAATAAATACACTTAATCTATTGACTAACTTATGATCTTTCAGTTGTGAAGTCGTTTTAGATTATAACAATAACTATTAAATTTATTCAAACTTGAGATTTTTGTTTTATTTTTATAACATTATAAATAATTATGAGAGACTATTTTTTCATGACTTTTAATGGTAATATATTTATAGGTTGCAATCAAAAGATATTGGTATCATAAAATTTTGCTTATAAAAATTTAAATTTTTATTTGAAGATAACTATGATAATTTATAATTAACTTTTAGGGATTAGTTTCCTGTGGATGTAGCTATTGTACCTTTAATTAACATCTTATTTAGTAAAAATCTTATTTTAATAAATAATTTCTCCATCAGTCCTCATCTTTTAATTAAAATCAGTACTTACCTTTTAATTAAATATATGATTTTATTTATTTAATCGATAGTGTCATGAATATTTAATATATGTTAAGATTTACAAGGTTTTGATGGTTTTCATTTTTATTAATAATCAACTTAATTAATATTTTATTTAATTGAAATTTCAGTTATATACAATATGATTAAGAAATTTATTATTTAAAGATTTATTATTAAATATTATAACAATCTAAGGATAAATAGCTGAACAAGAGGTTTAAAAAAATGATGTATAAGTATATTAGAGATGCTTGGAAAAATCCAGATAATTCCTATGTAAGGGAACTTATGTGGGAAAGAGCTCCTGTCTGGAGAAGGCAAAGGGTAATACAAAGAATTGACAGGCCCACACGTATAGATCGTGCAAGATCTTTAGGATATAAAGCTAAAAAAGGTTATATTGTAGTAAGAACTCGTGTTAGGCGTGGTGGAAGAAGAAAATCCCGTTTTACAGCAGGTCGTAAACCTAAAAGAATGGGTGTTAACAAGATCAGTCCTGGAAAATCCAGACAAAGAATAGCTGAAGAACGTGTTGCTCGTAAATATCCGAATTTAGAGGTTTTAAACTCTTATTGGGTGTGGGCTGATGGTAAATATAAGTTCTTTGAGGTTATCTTAGTTGATCCACAAAGTCCATCTATCAAAAGAGATCCAAAAATTAATTGGATCTGTGAAAATCAGCACAAGGGAAGAGTCTTTAGAGGCTTAACAAGTGCTGGTAAAAAAGGTAGAGGACTTAGAAATAAGGGAAAGGGAGCTGAAAAAGTCAGATAACTTTTTTTCTTTTTTTTAATTTTTAAGTTATTATAATTCTTTTTTTTTTATAATTAATAGCTGTTAGGTTCGTATGTTTAACAGTTGTTTTAATTGATTTTAATGATACACAATATTAGATTCAGACTTTTTGTATATTCCAATGAAAATGAAGATGAACTTTATCAGGCTCTTATTAATATATTTGGTAATGTTGAAGTAGAAAGAGAAATAGCTGAAGGCATCAATGAGGAACCCATTATTATTTTATCTGGTACAATATTTAAAAAGAAAATCTTAAAAGAATTTGTGTCTAATTTAAGATCAGATGTCAATTTTAATTGCAATGATTTCTTTGATAAATTAGATAAAAAGATGGATGATAATGCTAATCTTTTTATTCGACTTTCTAAGGATTATGCTAAGAATGATGAACTTAAAATTCTTGATTGTGGGGATTCTATTCATTTAAAAATAAAAATAGCTGCTTATCCTTCTAAAAAAAGAATAGCTATTCCTATCGTGAAAGAATTATTTGTTTAAATAGATATTTGAGAATATTCTATGATTTTCTATGATTTTCATATTAAGGGAAAGAACCTACAATCTGATTTAGAACTTATAAGTGAAGCCAATCGCTTAGGTTGGAATCATATTAATTTAGTTCATGATTTAAACAGTTTTAAAGATTTTGATTATAAAGATGATTTAATAGAGAATCTTCCTAAGGATTCGACCTTAGATTTTACTCTGGAATTAAGTCATAATAAGATTAGAAAAAATTTAACTAAGTTTAGAAGAAAGTTTAGTTTTATTTCTGTTTTAGGTGGTGATGTTAAAGTTAATCGTTTGGCTTGTGAGAATAGATTCATTGATATTCTTTCCAGACCTTACTTTAAAAGATATGATTCTGGACTAAATCATGTTTTAGTGAAAGAAGCTATTAAGAATAATGTAGCTATTGAACTCTGTTTTAGTGATATTTTAAAATCATATTCTTCACATAGATCTAAAATTTTATCAAACTTTAGGGATATTATTAAGCTGTATAAAAAATTTGAATTTCCTTTAGTCATTGGTTCAGGTGCAGAGTCTTTATTTGATATTAAAAGCCCTAAGGATCTAATAGCTATTTTTAGTTCACTTGGTTTAAGTGAAAGAGATATTGAAAACATTTTCCATGTTTATCCTAAAAACATGATTGATTTTGCCAGTGAAAGAGATAAAATAGTTGTTTTAGGTGTTAAAGAAATAGATAAGTGATTTATTTTTGTTTATTATTTTAATATTGCTATTTTTCTTTTTTTATAATAATCATTTTGGAAAAGTTTTTAATTTTTCAATGAATTATTTTTATAATATTCTCAGTTTTAATTTTAATAAAGTTTAAATTAACTATTTTAAAAAATTAAATTATAATTACATGTATTTTACATAATAATGAACATTTAATTGTGCTCATGCACTTAACATGTTACATTTTTAAATATCGTTTGCAAAATTTTATCTGGAGCATCCTCTTTATAATTAAATAGATGCTGGAAAACCATAATATATCCAGCCAAAAACCTTTTAGAAACACCCCTAAAAATCCTTATTACATTTTTAATTATATTTTATATATAATACCTATTAAATTGAACTTATAATAATCATATCAAGTATTAAAATTACCAAAAATCAAAGATTTTTGTAATTATGAAAATCCAAAGGATTTTCAGTAATTTTATAAATTTATAAGATTTTCAAAAATGACTATAGATATCAGTTAAATTTAGTATACAACCTTTTTAGAAAATGTAAATTCATCTTCGTTTATCACTTTTGTCCAAAACAAAACGGAATGTTCGATTCCTAACTTGTCTTCAAAATAAAGCTGATCAAAACTTTAAGGTTTTGATCCATTTTTTTCAAAAACAAGGTATAAATTTTTGGTTTTAGTTTTATAGTTAGAATCCTAAAGTTTGAAAATAATCATCATATTTATTTCTTTATTTTAGCCTTAATTTTCAAAATAAAAGAAAATCATGGAATATTTAAATTTGATTATTTTACAAAAGTTTGGAGTTTAACTATACTAAGAAAAAAATAATGGTTATTAAATTGAAATTTTAGATTTAAAAACTAAATTTATCTTTAAATTAAATTTAGGATCATTGAATTTTCACTGAAAAAATGTGTATTTTAACCGTGTCCTATTCTCTATAAGTAAAATCTTTGTTTTTAATGTTTGTGTGTTCTATTTGGTATTTGAATATTGATTTCTATTTCTTTATCATTGGTTTTATGTGTTTTTTTCTTTAATGTAAAGTATTTTTTTTGAGAGGTGGAATAAATGAAATCACCATATTTTTTTCATAATGTTTGCAGGGATAATTCAATGTTTGAGGTATAATTTCTGTCAAAAAAAGAGTGATAGATTTGTTGAAATCTATTGGTTTGTATTTTCAATATTTTCATGATGTTAAACTCTTTGTTCTCTCCAGTGGCTGGATAATAAAGGAATTTTTGCATGTTTTTACAAGGTTCTGATCAATAGGATATTAAATGTAATTATTTTTCTCGCATAGTGTTATGACATGAGTATTTTTCTGCATAAGCTATTCAGGTATAATGTTTTGATAATTTCTCATCAGCATCTCCCTTAGTGAAATTCCAACTTATTTTACAATTATTTTCATTTCTATAATCACAAAATGCCTTAGTTTCCTTAATGAGTAAATTTTTATTCCCAATTCTTCTTTTAGTGCACATAATATCCATTACATTAATTTCTATCTCTGCGATATTAAGCCAACTGGCATGCTTTGGAGTGTAATTAAATTCAATTTTATTCAAATATTCGTTCAGTCTCATCTTCATCAAAATTATCAGTGATAGATTTCTTAAAATGAGTATTCAAGTTTATAGCAAAATCATAAGATTTTGCTTACCATCCAAATCAGAGATTTGGATAATATCCAACACGAATCTTATTTTTATAGAATCAGTGAATACTTCATCGACTATAATATTTAATATAATTCTGCGAATATCTTTCTTGGTTCTTCTAATCTGTAACTGTAATGTCTCTTTTACCGCCTTTAAAATTACTGAAAATCCTA
>JAITGU010000003.1 GCA_031280375.1 Candidatus Methanovirga procula
AGTATTAAACCCAGCAAACACCTATAAAAGAAATATAGGAGATTTTTATCCACTGCATTTACTTGAAAACATGAATAAAATTAAAGAAAAAGTTGTAAAATGGATTTGAAAATTTTTTAGAATATACAAAGTGTGCTGAAAAATGGATTTACGAACATTGGACTTCAATAAATTAAAAATTATAAACTATACCAAAAAGACTATAATATGAAAAAATAAAATATGGAGAAAATTTCAATAGAATTTTGTGATTTAAACGAAGAAATATTGGAACAAGGGAGAAAATTGCAAAAATTAGGAATCAAAGAAAATGATGCATTACATACATCTTGTGCAATACTTAGTAATTGTTCTTATTTTTTAACAGCAGATTATAAACTAACTATAAAAATTTAGATAATAGAATAATCAATCCAATTGAATTTATTAAAGTAATGGATGGAGAAATATGGAAATTATAATAAGAAATGAAGCTATGGAGATTTTAGTTAAGAAATTAGGATTAGTTGATACTGAAGGATTCATTGCTTCAATGAAGAAAATTAATTATTATTTTCTAAAACAAACATAGTTTCAAGGATTTTATAATCATCTTGATGTTTAGATTGAATTTGCAATCCAACAGGGATTCCATTAGATTCTCCTGCCTTAATACTTCCTGCAGGTATCCCAGTTAAATTAGCAATAACAGTTAAAATATCATAAGCATACATTTCCATTGGATCTAACTTATCTCCTATTTTGTGTGGTAGTTTAGGAACAGTTGGACCAACGATTAAATCAACATCATTCAATAATTTATTTATTTCATTTCTAATAAGTGATCTTGCTTGTAATGCTTTTTTATAATATTTTTCACTGAATTCCTGCTGTGAAATATAAGAACCTAAGCCAATTCTTCTTAAAACTTCTTCTCCACAAACATCTTCAATTTTATGACCATACTTTCTTCCATCATACTTTCTTGTGGCTGAAAAAAACTCAACATAATTGATTAAATAATATGTTGGAAGAGTTAAATCAATGTAATTAAAGTCCAATTCAACAGTTTCAGCTCCGAGATTTTCAATTTTGGAAATAGAATTATCAACTACCTTATTAACTTTTTCATCACTAACCTCATGGAATTGTTTTATTGTAGCTATTTTCTTTCCTTTTAAATCCACAGTATCTTTAGCATCTAAAAAATTAGGAGTATTCCATTTTAGACTTGTACAATCATAAGGGTCATTAGCTATCAAATTATTTAGTGCAATAGCTATTCCATAACTATCATTTGCTAATGGACCAATTTGATCCAAACTCATTGATAAATCTAAGAGTCCTTGTCTTGAAACTCCACCATAACTTGGTTTAAATCCTATAACTCCACAATGAGAAGCAGGATTCCTAATTGAACCACCCGTATCTGATCCAATAGCTATATCACACATTTCACCAGCTATAGCAGCGGCACTTCCTCCACTTGAACCACCAGGTATTCTTCCAGGTGCAGAAGGGTTTTCAGTTACTCCATAATATGAACTTTCAGTTGAACTTCCTGCTGCAAATTCATCTAAGTTTGTCATTCCAATTATTATTCCATCTTCTTGTTTAATTTTTTTTATTACTGTTGCATCATAACTACCAATATAATTTTCCAATGTTTTTGATGCTGCAGATATTGTGAAGTCCTCTACATTAATATTTGCTTTTATACCAAAAACTAAACCTGCTAAACTACCAGTTTTTTCTTTATTTTTAATTTTATCACTAATTTCTTTGGACTTCTCAAGAGCATAGTCAGTATTAATTTCTAAGAATGCATTTATAGATTTGTTACTTTTGTTAATGTTATTAATGAAGTTTTCTACATTATTTTCTACTGTTAGTTCTTGATTTTTAATTAATTCTCTTTTCTCCAAAATATTCATTAAAAAAACCATCCATTAATAAAGTAATTTTGTTAATAAAATTATATAAGTTTAAATAGTTGTAATATTAGTATATTATTTCTATTTTAGCCAACATTATCTCTAATTCAACTATATTATATCCAATTCAACCATATATTTGAACTCAATAAAATTGTGCTTTAATCTCTTCAGCAGTGATTAGCCTATCACAATAGTAGCATCGAAGAAGCACATGTGTTTCCTTTACAAGCTTAAATTTTGGTTTAATAGGTTCGTTAGTATTTGTAACACATTTTTGATTTGTGCATTTAATTATTGAGCTTAATTCATTTCTAAATTTAATTTTTTCCTTAGTAACTATCTCATAGTTCCGTATAATATTAATAGTAGCATTAGGAGCTATTAATGCAACTTGATCAAGTTCAGTTGGCTTAAGTTCTCTACTTTCAATTTTTACAATATCTTTAAATTCAATATCATTTGATGGAACATTCATAGCTATTGTCAAGCTTGTATCATTTTTTGGAAGTCCTAAAACATTTAAAACATGCAATGATTTATTAGCGGTTATATGATCAATAACCGTGCCATTTTTAATCTGTTTAACCTTCATTTCATGATTTTTTGATTTCATCAAACACTTCCAAACAATATTATAATAATAGACAATACAATGAGATCTAACACAATAATAGTATTTATGCTAATAGACAGCACAATAATAATGTTATAATTAATTAGAGAAGTTAAGAATTATTAATTCTCTAATCAAAGAATAATTCAATGAATTTAGCATAAACTGGTCTTGTAATGAAAATACCGACTAAAACACCAAGTATTGTTGTAAATGCAAAACCAGTTAAAACACCAATACCACTTGCACCTCTTGAAAATCCTACATATACCAAGGGTAACATTGCTGCAATTAATGTTCCAGCTGATGCGAAAATGATGAATAATGCATTTTTAACATTAATTCTTGTTCTTGCTTTTCTTCGTCTTTCAGCTTTTTTACTTTTAGCAGAATCATCGTGATGAAGAACTTCATCAGTGATGATAATCTGGTCATCCACACCTGTTCCTATTGATGCAATAAGTCCCACAATAGCTGCAAGGTCTATATTCCATCTAATTGCTGATGCTATTCCTATAACTATTAAAACCTCAGATATACTTGTAATTACTATGGGGATAGCAAGGAAAGGTTTTCTATATCTAACAAAAATCACTACAGATATTGCTAAAATAGCTAACAATCCTGCAAAAATAGCTCCATTAAGGAATTTATCTCCTAATTCTGGAGAAATTGTGATTGAACCTATAACTTTAACTTTCACTGGCATTGACCCAGATTTAAGAACTGTGAAAAGTTCTTTTGCCTTAGCTTCAGCTTCTGCAGGACTATTAGCTGTTCCTTGCACTTGAACAGTTTTAGATGCTTCCCCATTTGCTAACTCTTCACCAAGTTCAGGAGCATTTTGATCAGTTAAATTACCATCTAAGTACATATAAACCTTAGAACCAGCCTTACCTTTTGCATTAGCAGCAAATTTTTTAGAACCTTCTGTGGTAACAGTAAAAGGTACATTCCAACTGTTACCTTGTGCTTTATAATCGTCAACCTTTTCAATATCAGTTCCAGATAAAACTGTCACATTATCAATCTTTGCTTCAAAAACACCAGGATTACCAACTAATTTTTCTACTTCTGCTGCTGTCACACCAGCCATTTCAATAATAACCAGTTGGTCTCCACTTGATCTAACTTTAACATCTTTTACTCCAAATGTGTTTAAACGTTTGTCTATAACATTTGTAACAATACCCATTGTATCTTTATCTACAGGATGTTCTAATTGTAATTGGACTAAAGAACCTCCCTTCAAGTCAAGACCTTGAGATATTCCATGGAAAGAGATTAAAATAATACTTCCTAAAACCAAAACCATCATTAATATTGTTTGTTTATCTTTAAGGAATTCAGATAAGTTTCGAGATTTTTTAGATTTCATAGATTATCAACTCCTTTGTCTCCTAAGTACCATCTTATAATTCCAAGGTTCATTAACCATGTAGCTATTATATCTCCAAGCAAACCAAATATTAAAACTATTGCAATATCACTTAAAGTACTTGCTTCAGGTATGTAAATAATAGTGGCTATATATAAAACTGCCATTGCAACAATAGCTGCAATAGACATTGTGAGACCAGTTTTCATGGCATTTAAAGCTCTTTGAGAAACTGTGCCGTCTTTTCTTTTTAAAAGTCTTGTTGTAAGTAAAATATCACTATCTACACTATAACCAATTAACATTAATATTGCTCCAACAGACGCAATTGATAAATTTATATGGAATATTGACATTCCTCCAACAGCCACTACAATATCACTAACAGCAGCCAAAATAATCGCAATGGAAGGAACAAACTCTCTAAATATTATAAAAACAGTTATTGACATAAATATAAATGCAAAAGCTACTGCCCAGTAAATCTGCACCATTGCCTCAGCACTTAAAACAGGTCCAATTGCATTGTATGAAATTATTTTACCTGTATCACCAAGTGCATCAGTAAAATCAGTTTCATTTATTTCAGTTCCTATCTCAATACTTGTTTTTGAGCCAGTTCTACTTAAAATATCAATGTCAGCACCATTTAATTTAGTTGACAGTAGATTTTTCAGTTCTGGGGAGGATATATCCTTATTTAATTCTAAATTAGCGATTGATCCACCTTTTAATTCAATGCCTTCTTGGAGACCATTTGCAAGTATAACTCCAAGCATTATCACCGTGACAATAACAGGTATGGCAATTAATAGCTTATAATTCTTCATCATTTTCTCAATCATTAAACTACACCTAAATATTTCATATTTTTAATTTTCATACATTAATAAACAATTATCAAATTTTTGTCTATTATTAAATTTAAGTCAAATTTTAAATTATTATTAAAATCCATTTTAGAAGTCAATATTCAATTTTTAGAAATTTATATTTAAATTAAATCTTTTAAAATTAAGAAATTAATTAAAATTAAATTCATTTTTAATATTTAATTAATATTAGTTAAACTAATTATTTAATTTTATAAATTATATTAACATATTTGGAATAATTTAGAATAAAAATAATAATCTATATATTTATTAAATTTATATCATATATAAATTTTAATTATTTATAAATATTTTTTTAACAAAAATGAAATTTAATAACAAAATGAAAATATAACACAATAATAAAAAAAACAATACAAAATTAAAATAATACAAACTTTTTAAGATAATATAAGCCAATTATTAAAATCATATAATTAAAGTTCAGACTTCTTTTTTAAATTTAATAAAACAATCTCACTGTGGGTTCCTAATCTTAATGGGGGGCTTCCTGTTCCAACACCATCGCTAACAGATAAATAGCTATTTCCAGTTTTAAAAAGTCCTCTTATATATGGAAACATTCTTTTAAAAAGTAAATTTATTGGATAAAATTGTCCACCGTGTGTATGACCTGAAAGCTGAATATCAAAACCAATTGAACTAAAATACTCCCAATTAACTGGAACATGGTAGACTAAAATATTCACTTGTTTTGGATTAATTACTTTTTCTATTTTTTTAATTGTCTCTAATTGTTCATTTTGATTTCCAAAGGAATAAGCTAATCCAAAGATATTTAATCCTTTAAACTCAAGTTTTTCATTTATAATACTTGTAATATCTGCATTTTCAGTCGCTCTTAAAAGTTCATCCATTTCCCTATAATAATCATGATTTCCAAATACAAAGAATATTGGTGTCTTAGAACTTTTTAAAGTGATGAACATGTCTTCTTTAATTGGTGAGTATCCATCAGCTAAATCCCCTGAGATTATTATCATATCTGCAGTTATAGAGTTAAGTTTATTAACCAAATCTTTCAACATTTTTTTATTTCTTATTGAACCTACATGTAAGTCTGAGATATGTATAATCCTAAGTTCTTCACCTAAATTAGCAATCTCAAGGTTATGTTCATTTGTAACAATTTTATGAGCATTAATATACCCATAAATTCCAACTGCAACAATGACTAAATATAATCCAACAATTATATCTCTTGGAAGAGGAATAGCTATTTCAACTATATAAATTCCAAAGGTTAGTATTCCACACATTAATGCAAACCATTTAAGTATTTCAGAGAATGTGATTGAAAGCCTTGTAATTGGATTTGAATAAAAATACTCAACTATAAAAGACATTAAATCAATGAAGACAATAGCTACTGCAAGAGCGATAAAATTAAACCCTTCCACAAAAATAAGACTCATAAAATATAATAGAAAATAAAGATACAAACCATAAAATAATGATTTTACAGGGCCCATTATCAAAAATCTCATATTTAACTTCATAATCAATCACAAAAACACTGTAAACTATTAATTGTAGTAAAATCATGGATCATGGACTATTGAGCTTTCACTTAACAAATTCACCCAAATATAATCATACATATGAGATTTTCTAACATCTGCAATATCTTTAAGTAATTTATCCTCAATTAAAACATTTTCAACATCCTCATGATATTTATCATAATTAAGTTTTACTCTAACACCACTTAATTGACTTGTTACAGGAGTTGGAGAATTAACATATTTAATAGCTTCAACCTGATTTTCAATCGCATTTTTAGCAAAAATAGATGGAACTAATGGAGGATCAGAAATCATTTCCTTTCGTTTATCATCTAAAATCTCTTCAACTGTTTTAACCAAGCCCTTTAAAGCTCTAATGTTCTCACCCCTTTTTAATCTTCTTGGAATTCTACCTAAACCAGAAACATACCTATCAGCACCATTCAAATCACACACATCAATGTCAGGAGCACCAGTAACAATAACAGGAATATCAATATTGTTATATAGGAAAAATTTATCTACTATACACTGTTTAAAACTACCTAAAGCAAAAATAGCTATATCATGCTCTTCAATTAAAGCTATTTCATTTTGAGTTATTCCAGCTATTCCCTTCCCAGCCCCTCTTGCCAAACCAATCATATTATCCTTAGCACCAAAACGACGAAGATATTCTGAAATATCACAAGCTGCATGAGGAAGATGATGCCTTGCAAGAGTTGGTGAAACAATAGCTATTTCAGTTCCAGCCATCGGTGCAACAGAAACTTCTCCTAAAAGTTCTTTAGCCTTTTCCTTAATCCTATCAACATCTTCAATAGGAATAGCCATATTTAAAACTAAATCCATCTGTATAATGTTCTCTTGAAGTATGAATCCACCCAAATCATCAATAAGTTCCTTCATTTCCTCACTTTTATGAATTCCACCAGAATATGTTAAAGTTTCATACATTAACCCAATAACTCCTTTAAAATCCTTTTTATAAACTTTTAACTTTTTATATTCTTTTAAATTATTATGAATCCTTAAATGATTTTTAACAATTAAAAATATAATTATAAATAAATTATTTTTCAAGTTATTTAATAAAAAATCATATGGTGAAAAAAATTTTATAAAAAAAATCTTAATTATTTTAATTGATATTAATTCTATATTTTTTATAATATAAAAATATTTATTTAGGTCAATGCTGTCAAGTTAATTTTTTTCGTTTTTTCCATTGAGGTGGTGTTTGGTGTTTTTTGTGTTTTTTTATTTTTTCTATTGGTTTTTATTTGGGCTAAGTTTTTTCTTTATTTTCTTTTTTTT
>JAITGU010000091.1 GCA_031280375.1 Candidatus Methanovirga procula
TAGTAATGAAATTGACCTTCAAAAGACAAATATATGTGAATTTTCCAATGAAAAAATGAAAATAATAATAAAACATCATATCAATATATGTTTAAATTAAGTTTATAGAAACTCTCTAATGTTCCATACTTCAGATTTTTTAAACCTATTTCTAATAACATTAAAATCTAAGTTTAATATTTATTTTACAACATTTGTTGGAACTTTTAACGATCTAAATGTAAATTCTTTACCATTATTTAGTGTCTACTTTTATTTGATACTTTTAATTGCAATATCATTCCTTAATGACACGACTTTAAAATTAAATTTAAAACAAAAAATAGTTAGCTTCATCTGTGGGATGGGGATGTTTATATTGATTTTTACTGTAGAGTTCATTTTATGGTGGCAACCAAATCCAAATATAATAACGGGGGTTCAAGGTAGATATTTTATTCCTTTTGCACCTTTATTCTTTTTAATATTCAATAATCTAAAAGCTAATAATTATTTACATCCAAATGAGATAAATAAATATATATATATATATATATATATATATTAATTATAATCATTTTTTTAATCGCATCCGTCTTTATTATCCTCACTGGACAATCATTTCAACCACCCCAAGGCTGGTGAGAATTGTGGTTTTAGTTGCCCTTGGTCTTTATAACGATTTTAAAAGAAGCTGTTAAAGTTTATTATTAATCTATTCGTGTTTTTTGATCAAACTTTTATTTCAAAGGTCTTGAGAAATTTAGGAAATGAAATTCCCGTTGTTGTGAACAAAGTGATGAACTTAGAAAACAAAGTTTTCGTTTTAAAAAGTTTCAAAGATTCTTATGAAATTAGTATTTTAGGCTTTTAAGTTTTGAAATTGGGAGATTAGTAACTTCACTAACTAAGTCCAATTCCATTCCTTTTCTTAAAAAATTAATAGCTATTTCTAACTTACTTTCTTTTATTCCCTTTTCTTCTCTGTAGTGTAGTTCACTTTCTAATTCCATTTTTGCTAATTGTCTCATTTGATAGTCATGGAAAGCTTCTTCGTCTGAGAGTAGTTCATTAAATTTTTCATCTGCTAATTTTATATCTTCATCCATCTCAATCACCTCACCCATAAGTCTTTTTAGGCTTTTTTTATCAAAGAATATCATCCATCTGTGCAATGGATTTTTCAACTCTTTTTCTTTCAGTTGTCTAAAGGCTGGAATGCTTAAATTATATGCTCCATATAATCTGAATATAAACATTCATCTGTTCTCCTTTTATATTAAATTTTTGGTTAATGAGTAATTCGCCTTTTTTAGTTGAATTAGAATATTCCCTCGCCAAGTACAATAAACTTCTTTTTTTGAAGTGATACTGTTTCTGTCTTTGCACTTTCACTATGAAATGCCTACCATCAGAAGAAACAGATCTTAAATCAAGCATACAATTCTTCTGTCCTTTTATCTCACCAGAAAAACTATATTTGCAATAATCTCTACAAATTCAATTGAATCATCATTTTGTATAAGCACGGCATTAATGAATGATTTTAATTGCTTTTCCATGCCTTCACTTGCCATATACTATGAAAACAAAAAGTCAACCAACGGATCAAAATATCTTTCAGTGATAATAGTACTCCTCCATGAAAAATTTTTTTTTTACTCAGCAATTTTTTTTTATTTAGTAATATTTTATTTTTATAAAATCATATATAAATAGTACTTTCAAGAAAATTAATATTTTCAAATAAAAAAAATGATGCTCACTGAAAGTAAAAGCAAATTTACATAGTCAACCAACCCATAAAAAATCAAAACCTTATAAAATGAATTAAATCAATCCACAAATATTTAATATTAAAAATATTATAGTATGAGACATAAATTTTTACATAATCAAATTATTTTTAATTTTTATTAAAATATCTAAGTTTTAAAATTATTTTATTAATTTTATCTAATTTAAAATTAAAAATTTTATATTAATTATTTTTTAAAAATAAGTAATTTATTAATATTAAACTTAATTTGAAGAAAATATTGACTATATATTTATAAGTTCTACACTACAATTATTCAATCCATGTAAGTTAATCATGAATGGCTAACAGTGTCTAAATTTAACTATTGATTATTTAAATTAATACTTTTTCAATCTTACTTAAATTAAAATATAATATGAATCCAAATATTATTGGAATAATAGCTAAAACCATAAAAAAGCAAGTTTCATTAATATAAAAGTATTTAACAATTTGTGAATTTATTGCTTGACCAACAGCATTACTTATATACCATAAAGACATTAATCTTGATTTAAAAAATTCTGGAGACAGTTTATACAGTGTTGACAATGTAGTTGGAGCAATTAAAACCTGAGAGATCATAATCAAGAAGTTTGGTAAAATTATCCATAAAATACTAATTTTAATATCGCAGTCATTTAAAGTTGAAACGGTTAGTATTAAAAATGCTATTCCACTGATTATTAAAGCGTAAACCGATTTTTTAGTGGTTGATGGTTGTTTATTTCCAAGTTTTATCCACAGATAAAGAAAAATTGGAGTTAATATAATAAGAAATAATGAATCAAAAGATAATATCCAGGAAGGAGGAATCCATCCTAATTGAACATTTTTCTCAGCAAATAATAAAATTGTTAAGCCTATTTGTTCCTGTAAAATCCAATATATAACAGTTGCAATAAACAAGGGTATGTATGTTAAAACATTATTATACTCAGTTTTTGTAATTTTTTTAGAGAATAATACATTATAAAATAGATAGAATGGAATTATCATTATGAAAATACTGATTAACAATACAAAATTATCAATATTAAACGAATTAAATTTTATCATTAAAAATAAGATAAATACGACTCCAAATAATCCAATGAGGATTTTTATGAATAATTGTTTAAATTCGTGTTTTTGAATCCTATTAACAGAACTGAAAGATTTAGTAAAAAATTCTTTATTAACCAAATAAAAGAATAATATTCCTATAAATATTCCAATTGCTGCTAATCCAAAACCAAAATGAAAATTATAATTAAATCCCAGCCATCCAGTTAATATTGGAGATATGAAAGCACCGATGTAAATTCCAAAATAGTATAAGTAAAATGCCGAGTCACGAAGACTATTATCCTCAGAGTATAACTCTCCAACCATCTTCGAGATATTTGGTTTAAGAAGCCCGCAACCAACGATGATTATTAATAATCCTAAAAACAATCCATTTACTCCATTTAGTAAACTTAAGGTTATATGTCCAAATATTATAATTATTGAACCATATAGAACAGATTTGTAAGAGCCTAATAAACGATCTCCTAAGTATCCACCTAAGATCCCAAATAAATATATTAATGCAGCATAAATAGCTACAATTGATGTGGCTGTTGATTGTGGAAGTCCAAGTCCGCCATCACTAAAAGAAAAATATATATAAAAAAGCAGTATTGCTTTCATTCCATAATAGCTAAATCTTTCCCATAATTCTGTGAAAAATAGCCCATAAAAAGATTTTGAAAATTTAAATGTCTTTTTCCTATTTAAACTCATTATTTCACAAAATTTATTAAAGCCAAAATATTATAATTTTTCTTCTTTACTTATGTAAATCGGTCTTTTTTTAGTTTCAAGGTATGTTCTTGATATATATAATCCAAGTAAGCCTATACAAAATAGCTGTACTCCACCTATAAATAAAATTGAACATATTGTGGATGCCCATCCAGGTACTGGATTGCTGTAGAGTAAATCGTTTATTACAATGAATAGTATAATTACCATAGAAATTATGGAGAACAAAATTCCTAAGACTATTGCGATAGATAGTAAAGATGTTGAAAATGAGACAAAACCTTCGATAGAATACTTTACAAGTTTAAAAAATGACCAACTGGTTTCACCTTCTTCTCTTTCAATATTTTCAAACTCCAAATATTTGGTTTCAAAACCTACCCATGCAAATAGACCTTTTGAGAACCTATTATACTCAGTTAAACTTAAAACAGAATCTGTCATGGCACGAGTCATCATGCGATAATCTCTTACTCCATCCACAAATTCAACTTCACTTAATTTGTTAATAGTCCGATAAAAAAGTTTAGAAAGCCATGAACGTATAATAGGTTCGCCTTTTCTTGTGACTCTTCTTGTCGCAACACAGTCATAACCAGATTTTATGTACTCTACCATTTCAGGTAACAATGCTGGTGGGTCTTGGAGATCAGCATCCATTGTCATAACATAATCTCCTTTACTATTCTTTAATCCAGCGTATATTGCAGATTCTTTTCCAAAGTTTCTTGAAAATTTAATGTATTTTATTCTTTCATCTTTTTTTGAAATGTCTTTGATTACTTTAAATGTATCATCTTTAGACCCATCATCAATAAATATAATTTCAAATTTTAAACTTTCATCTAAATCACTGAACACTTTCAAGATTTCATTGTAGAATATTAGAACTGTTTTTTCTTCATTGAAACATGGCACACCAATACTAATCAAAGTCATTTTTCATCCCTTTTTTATTTTAAATTCATGTATTCTTTTTATTGGTTTAAATAAATCTTATTGGTTTAAATAAATCAAATTCTAATTCAATAAAATTAAATAATTTATAAATAGTTAATTGATAATTAAATAAATCAAATTTAAACAGTAGTTTATAAATTCAAGGAATATAATTTTTATAAAAAAATTCATTATTAGAGACTGTCCAACAATACAGATTTATGAAGAATAAGTTGCCCCATTTTCAATTTAAATGTTCATACAACCTTATTTTTCGCATAAAAATAATTGTTAGACAATCTTATTATTTGAATCTATAAATTAAATTATTATATCTTAAACTGTTATTAAATTTTATAATTTAAGTTAAATCAATTAATCTTCGTTAAATTATTATTTAATTGTTATCTTTAATATTATTTAATTTTAATATAATTTAATATCATTAATAAAATGTTTAATAGTCATTATATAAAATAAATTTATATAAAATAAATATAAATTAACTTAAAATAATAGAATAATAGTTATGATACTTCCTATTTAAACACTACTCCTTTACTTAAAACATAATTTAAAACAATTACAATTATTTGACTAACTACTTTTGCAGCACTTATACCTAAGATAATATTAAAATCAAAATTTAAAATATGGAGAAACAAAAACATTAAGCTCTCATCTACTATTCCAGAAAATGCTCTTCCACCCATAAAAAGAGCAAACTCAATGTGTATCTTTTTATTCTTACTTTCAAACACCCAAATTTTATTTGTAATATAAGCAAATAATACTGAAATGATAATTGCAATAGCATTTGAAATCATATTTTCAATATGTAAAAAATCAAGGAAAAATTGATAAGCAGCTATATTAACTACTGTTGTCAAAACACCGAAAACACCGTATAACATGACTTCTTTATTTTTTAATAATGAGAATATCTTACTTATCATAAGTATCATTTAAGGAATTATGTAATTTTAGAGAGTTTCTATTAACCTCAGTTAATATCAATAAAATTAATATTTATTAAAAATTCTTTATTTTAAAAGCTTTAGCTTTTAAACTTAGGAAAATACCAAAAAATTGGAAATTTTTCTAAGTTCCCTTATGGGAACCGAAGATTCGACCTGTGTTGCAAAATCATAGATTTTGAACAGTTAGAAAAAAAATTTTTTTTTCTTTAATTTAAATTTAAAGCCCAAACTAGGAAATTTAAAAATCTAAGATTTTGAAAATATTTAATTTATAGAAACTCTCTATTATTATTTTTATATAATAACATGTTGTAATCAATTTAATGAATATAAGTTTATTAATGATTAATTTATTAATTGAGATTAAATGCTTGATTCTTTATTATATTAAATTCCAAAAATTATTTATATATAATTCAAAAATTATTTATATATAATTAATTAATAAAAAATAAATTCCCAAGTGTTACTAAAACATATATTTTATAAAAGATGAATTTAATAGTTTTATAAATAATTATTTTATATAATAAGTATGATATTAACTTTATAATAATCATGATTAATTTTGTTAATAAAGTATAATTTTAATTAGATATATTAATTATTTAATTAAGCTATATTGAATATTTAGACATATCATGCTAATAAGTAAATATAGGTGAAAAAAATGGTTACATATTCGGAGTCTGGGGTTGATATTGATATTGAGGAGATTGCAGTTCAGAAAATAGCTTCTAAGTTAAAATCAACACTGAAAAATAGAGAAGTTATCACTGAAAGCGGTCATTTCGCATCTTTAGTTAGGTTAGGCGATAAAGGAATAGCTATGAGTACTGATGGTGTTGGTAGTAAGGTTTTAATAGCTGAATTAATGAAAAAATATGATACTGTTGGGATTGATTGTATTGCAATGGTTGTAAATGATTTACTTTGTGTGGGTGCTGAACCAATTGCATTGGTGGATTATTTAGCCGTTGAAAATGTGGATCCTGACATCATTTCTGAAATAGCTGATGGTCTTGCAAAAGGTGCGAATATTTCTAAAACAGCCATAATCGGTGGAGAAACAGCTTCATTACCAGACATTATTAATAATTTTGATTTAGCTGCTACTGGTATTGGTATTGTTGAGCTTGGTAAGGCTATAACTGGAGAAGATATTGAGGATGGTGACATATTAATAGGATTAGGAAGTAGTGGAATTCACAGTAATGGTTTAAGCTTAGCAAGGAAAGTTTTACTTGAGAAATTCGAACTTGATTATGTGATCCCTGAAACTGAAACCACTATTGGAGAAGAGTTACTTAAACCAACGAAAATATATGTGGAACCTATTGTAAATCTTTTAAAAACAGATTTTGAGGTTAAAGGTTTGGCTCATATTACTGGTGGTGGATTTAATAATCTTAAACGTCTTAATAATAATGTTGGATTTGAAATAAATAATCTACCACAACCACAAGCCATTTTTAAATTAATATATGGTCAAAATGTTCCATTGAATGAAATGTACAAAGTTTTTAATATGGGCATTGGTTTTGTGGTGATTGTAAGTGAAAAAGATCATCGAAATGTCTTAGATTATCTTAAAAAATATTCCCATCCATATAAAATTGGTAAAGTAAATTCTAATAATAATGAAGTAACTATAGAAACATTTATATATAATGAGACTATTAAATATTAGAGTTAATAGTACAATATTATATATATGGGAATATTTTAATGGATGAGATTTCTGATTCTGATACAAATAATAATGCTCAATGGGATAGCTATTTAACTTTTCTACTCTCAATGATAGGTGCAGCTGTTGGATTAGGTAATATTTGGAGGTATCCTTATATTACTTACTCAAATGGCGGAGGTTCTTTCATATTTGTTTATTTAATAATTATTTTTCTTGTGGGCATTCCCTTAATGTTTTTAGAGTATAGTATAGGATCTAAATTCAATGTCTCTGTACCTAAAATATTTAAATCAATTAAATCTAAATTCGAGGTGATTGGCTGGTTTATGACTTTTATTCCATTCTTAGTGTTGACATACTATGTCTGTGCGATCGGATGGGATATAATCTATTTTGTGCTTAGTTTTTTTAAAGGCTGGGGAACAGATACAAATAGCTTCTATTCATCAACATTATTACAATCAACAGATTCTCTTTCTGGATTAACGAATTTTGTTCCACCTGTTTTAATTGCCGTGCTGATTGTATGGTTTATAATTTGGTTTATTTCTCATAGACACATTAATTCTGGTATTGGAAAGGTAAACAAAATTATGATTCCTACGATTTTTATAATGATGGGAATTGTTGTTTTTTATTCTCTTACATTAAATGGATCACAACTTGGATTAAGTGCTTTATTGACTCCTAATTTTAATGAGATGTACAATCCAAAAGTGTGGGTTGCAGCAATAACACAAATACTTTTTTCTTTAAGTATTGGAGAAGCTGTTTTAATCACTTATGCAAGTTACCTACCTAAAAAAACAAACTTGGTTAAAAGTTCATTCATTGTCACTTGTGCAAATTGTGGATTTGAATTATTTACAGCATTAGGAATTTTTTCAATCTTAGGTTTTATGGCTACAACAACAGGAACAGATATTAATAATGTTGTGACTCAAAGTTATGGTTTAGCATTCATTGTTTTCCCAAGTGTTTTAAATATTATGGGTCCAATTGCCTATTTAATAGGACCAATATTTTTCTTATGTATATTTTTTGCAGGAATAACCACAACAATTTCTTATCTTGAACCAATGCTTAATGCAATAGGAGAAAAATTCAATGTTGAAAGGAAAAAAGCAACAACATATTTATGTATTATTGGAGCATTGTTAACCACCATATTCACAACATCTGCAGGTGGCTTTTTATTAGAAATAACAGATCAGGTTTTAAATGAAGTAGGGCTCTTTTTGGCAACAATATTGGAGGCACTTATATTTTCATGGTTTATTGGAGCAGATAAACTTTTAATTATATTGAATGAACATTCAAATCTGAAAATTGGTAAATGGTGGAAGATAGTTATAAAATATGTTTTACCAGTTTTATTAACTTTTATTTGGGTTAATGGAGTAATAAGTACTTATAATACTTCAATAATTAAATTAGTAATAAGTCTTATTATAACTATATTACTTATAATAATCCCTTTAATATTAACCTTAATTCCTTCAAAATCATCATCCGATTATAACAAATCATCTTCATGATTTTTAAAGGATTTAAAGTTCATTAGATCTATAGTCATGAAAAATTATTAAAATTTTGTCTTTATAAATATGTCAATGGTCCCACCGAAATGTGGTTAAACTAATTTTCAATTAGTCAAAATAAAAGTGATAAAAAAAATGTTAAGAAATAAAAAAACTTTTGGCAGGTCTATAAGATTTGTCAAAAGACATGAAAGAAATGTATTAGGTTGGGATGTCATATGAACAAGCTTTTAGAAAAAACCTTGACCAAAATTATTATTATATTATTAATTGCTTCTTCTTTAAACACGACATATGCTTATGATAATACTGATAAAGATATTATCGAAAAAACTAAAATAACTGATGATGGTTATTTCACTGATTATGGAAATAATCCTTGTAAAGAATTTAAAGTTGACCAGAATTATGCTGGTATTGATGCTGATTCTTTTAAGAAAATGGCTGATAATAAAATTTATTATGATCCGATTATTTCAAATTCTACTAATGATGAGACTTATGCACATAAGTCTAAGCTTAGGTTTGATGGAGAATGGCTAAGTCATTCTTATAGTATTGGGCAAGATGATAATAGTGTTACATTATATCTTGGGCATATACAGTGTAAAAAATATAGAAGAGGGGTGGATTACCGAGATAAAATATTAATTGTCGTGCTTGATTTGTTTTCTTATGTAACTTTATCTGATATGGGTGAACTCAAAGTATATTATTTGGGCATACCTGTCCATAGACAAAGTATACCATTTTTCCAAGATATGGATTATCAACCAGGTTCTCCCGCTAAATTGTATGGTATTGATTTTGATCACAGGCTTTGTCAAAGTGATATTTGGTTAAATATTTTTTTAAATACTAAGTTTGATAGTAATTATGTTGGTGACAAATTTACAAGTGTTAGTTGTGCACCTAAAAAAGGAAAATTAATAGCTCATTCTCAAGTTTTAACAAATCCTATATTATTAGGTGCTGTAGTTAACCCTCCTAAGTTTCCAGAATGTAATGAAAATGGTAATGTGAAATTTGAAATATCTGATGCCCGTTCAATTTCAACATCTAACACTATCACTACTGAATGGGCTTTATCAGAGAAAGCCAGTGTGGAAGTTAGTGCTGGTGGTGTAACAGGTTCTGCTGGTTTTGAACATAGTGAGGCCGTAGGCGATATTAAAGGAGTTACTATGGGTAGAACTGATAGTGAAGGAACTGGTATCTCATTAAGTAATAGTCGAAATACAAGATGGTTAGCTCTTATTAGTTATACAATGATAGATTATAATTTTATTTCATTAGAACCTACAGATGGTAGTGATGATTTTGTGCCTATTATTGCTAAAAGTACAACTGGACCTATAACAAGAGCTATTGATGAAAAGGATTATTTAGATTTAAGAGAGAAAAATCATAATACAAATTATTTGCCAGATTTAAATATTGAAGGTCCTAAATGGGGTAATATTAATACATCAGATCCAAGCACTTATAATAAACCTTCAACAAGTCATACTCAAGCTATGGCTTCAAGTAATGGTTTCGGAATTAAAAAAGTTGGTTACTCTTGGTCGGATGGTGAGGTAGATGGTAACTCTGATGCAGAAACAGCTAAAGTATCTATGGGTGTTGGAGTAAAAGAAAGTGTTAGTTTTTTTGGATTGGGAGAAACTGGAGTAAGTGCTAAGTTTGAGGCTTCGATTGGAGAGACAGTGAAAAAACAAACTCAAAAAACAATAACTTATACAAAATCACAAAATATAGAAGCTCAAATAGCAGGTACAGATGATTTTAATAAACATAATTTTTTATGGTATATAAATAAAGAACCTTTTAAATTAAAGAGTGGGCAAGATGTTTTGATTGGAGATATAGGTGTTGACCATGTTTATGTTGATAACAACCAATCAAAAACAAATAATGTGAGAGTTCCTATGTGTGGAATTTGAATTATCATAAAACTATTTAAGTTTTAAATTATATATAATAGGAGAAAGAAAACTTTTTTATCAAACTTATCCTAACTGGTGTACAACTCCAACGGTAGAAATACTGAGAAGTTAAATCTTGGTTCGATTCCAAGATTAGGATTTTGAGGTAGGAAATTCCAATTCTTATCTATTTAAAAAAATAAAATTATCTTAAAAAAAATAAAATAAAAAATTTTATATTAAAAATAAAAATTTATATTAAAAATTATTATAAATAGATAGTTAAACTTGCAAATATTAAATTTTAAATAAAAAATATTAATATCTAATATCTATTAAATAATGGTTAAATAGTTAATATTAAACTCTATACTAAAGCAATATTGAATCAATATATATTAATTCGTACATTAAATCAAAATTTAATATTAAATAACCTATATCAATATTAATGCTAACATAGGAGATGAAATAAATGTCCGATATCATAAGAACATGGCGTCATATTCCGCAAAGATACAATCTCATTGGTACAAAATGTGCAACTTGTGGTAAAGTCTACTTTTCACCAAGAGTTATATGCCCTGAATGTAGAAGAAATGGAAAATTAGAAAGTATTCAATTTAAAGGAACTGGAAAAGTCCATAGTTTTTCTATTGTTCGCACACCAATAGATGATTTTAAAACAATAGCTCCTTACTCTGTTGCAATTATAGAATTAGATGAAGGTGCTAAAGTTACATCACAAATTGTTGATTCTGACATTGATAATATTGAAATTGGCGATCAAGTAGAAATGGTTTTTAGAAAAATCAGAGAAGATGGGGAAGACGGAGTAATCTCATATGGTTTTAAATTCAAAATCAAAAAATAATGTTGGAATAATGCTAATTAGTCATGGGAGTACTCTTCCTTTTGCAAGTAATGTTTTTAATGAAATAATTGAGAAATTCAAAAAAGTAAGTGATTATCCTGTTGAGATAGGATATATGAAAGTTTCAAATCCAACGATTTCTCAGGCTGCACATAATCTCTCTTTAAAATCTGTTGATAAGATAATAGCCATGCCAATATTTTTAGCTGATGGTATTCATACATTGGTTGACATACCTTTGATGTTAGGTATGGATAATAAGGAGGTTGATCCAAGATCTCCAGATGGCGTATATCCCAAAGATCATTATTTAAATCATATCGATGATATGGATTTTGATGGTGAAGTGGCTTTACTTGATTGTATAGGTCCAGATAATCTTGTACTACAAATAGTGAAAAATAAAGTTGATGATGTGTTTGTAAATTCAGAGAATTTAAATAAGGAGAATACTGGAATTATACTCATTAGTCATGGAAGTCGATTAAATTATAGTCGTGAATTTATTAATGAACTTTTAAGAATGTTTAAGGATGAAACAGATTATAATGCGACTTTGGGTTTTATGGAACTTACAAATCCAACTATTCCAGTTGCAATTAATGAATTTTTGAAAGATAACTATTTTGAGAATTTAATAGCTGTTCCAGTTTTCATAGCTCCTGGAATGCACACAAAAAGAGATATTCCAAGAATTTTAAAACTTCCAACTGATATTAAATCTAAAGAATGGCATCACCATCACGACCATCATCAATCTCACCATAATCATAGGCATCACGGTCATTCTCACACTCATGATGATGTGGAGATGGAATTTGATGGAAAAGTCATTTATTTAGATCCTATTGGTTCAGATTCTTTACTTATTGACATTATTAAACAAAGAATAGATGCAGAAGTAAACAAGTAGAAATATCTGTGAAAACATTAAATTTTTAGTATAAATATTATTCTTAATTTAAAATTTAAATTTAAATATTTTTAAGAATAACTTTTTAATAAAATCTTTAATAAATGATGGTGTCTAACAACTCAAGTTTTTAAAAATCCGAGTTGTTAGAAATCCTCAAATATAGAAAAAATAATTAACATGCTCAAAATCAAAAATTGTATTTAATAGAGAAGATAATATAAAATATCACTAAAATGAAAAAGAGAATTATATGAAAAAAATGAACATTAAAAGTGAACTATCTCTTGATGTATCTGATTTTGAAAAACTAATCAAAAGAAACAAGATTTATGTTGATAAAACAAAAGTGATAAAAAGACTAAGAGATCTTAATGGAACATACCATTTTCTCTCTCGTCCAAGAAGATTCGGGAAATCATTACTCATAAGCATACTCAAAAATCTATTTGAAGGCAAAAAAGAACTATTCAAAAACACCTACATCTACAACCACTGGAACTGGAAAGAAACATACCCAGTTATAACTTTTGATTTAAGTAAACCAAAAACAGAAACATCTGAAAAATTTGAAAAATCTTTGAACTTTTATATAGATTCTATAGCAGAAAATGAATTTAACATTGAACTCAAAGCAGAATTTTCCAATGACAAACTAAGAGAACTAATAGATAAAATCCATAAAAACACAGGTAAACATATTGTTGTCCTAATCGATGAATACGATAAACCAATATTAGACAATTTAAACAATGCAAAAACAGTCACAGAAATTCAAAGAAACCTAAAAGACTTCTATGGAATACTGAAAAGTGAAGATAGCAAACTTGAATTTGTGTTTATAACAGGCATCACCAAATTCTCAAAAGTATCCATATTCTCAGAATT
>JAITGU010000170.1 GCA_031280375.1 Candidatus Methanovirga procula
GCGATCATAGTTGCAGTGTTCCACCTGGTCTCGTTTCGATCCCAGTAGTTAAGCCTGTTGTCGTTTTGGTTTTTTGTACTATGGATTTTGTCTATGGGAATTCCATTTTGTTGTCAAACCCTCTTATTTATTCATTGCTTTCCTGTTTTCCTATCAATTAATAATTTATTATTATCTATTTATTTAATATGTTGGCAGTTTTAAGAGTTGAGATAATTAATTAATTGATAATATTTTTTAAAATCAAACCTTTTTAAAGTTAAACACATTTTTAAAGTTAAATAATAAATAATTTAAAAAATAGTATATTTTTTGTCGAGTTTTTGTTTTGAACAAATTAAGAAACTTATGAAATGTTTTGAAGATTACTTTTAAATATTTTATTTTTTAAATAATAATTAAATAAAACATTATAAAATATTAACGAATTGTTTTATTCTCTTTATCTTTGATATTCAATATGTGGTTGATTAAATGTTAAATAGCTTACAAAAAGAAATTATTAATTTGAAAAATGAGAAAAATGGGATTATTCTTGGACATAACTATCAACCAAAAGAAATTCAGGAAATATCTGATTTTATTGGAGATTCGTTGGAACTTTGTATTAAAGCATCTGAAGTTGAAGATAGTGATTTAATAATTTTTTGCGGTGTTGACTTCATGGCAGAGACTGCAGCTATTTTAAATTCTGATAAGAAAGTCTTGATTCCAGATTATGGTGCTGAATGTCCAATGGCACATATGTTAAATGCTATGGATGTTTTAAAAGCAAAAACTATGCATCCTAATGCAGAGGTTGCATTGTATGTTAATACTTTAGCTGAGGCAAAGGCAGAGGCTGATATTTTGGTTACCTCCTCGAATGCAGTTAAAGTTGTTGAGAGTTTGGATAGTGATCAGATCCTTTTTGGTCCTGATAACAATTTAGCAAGTTATGTGGATAAACGAACAGATAAAGAAATAATAGTTATTCCTGATGGGGGATATTGTTATGTTCATAAGATGTTCAATGTTGGGGATGTAATATTTAAAAAAGAAATGTATCCTAATGCTGAGGTTTTAATTCATCCTGAAGCTGATATGGAAGTTCAAAATATGGCTGATGCTATTTTGAGTACTGGTGGAATGATTTCTCATATTAAAAACTCTAAAAACAAGGAATTTATAATTGGGACAGAGGTGGATCTTATAACACGAATAAATAGAGAATTTCCAGATAAAATAGCTATTCCTCTTCTTGATGATGGTATTTGTAGAACTATGAAACTTAATAGTTTAGATAAAGTCAAAAAAACCATTTTTAATGAGGAATTTCAGGTTAATGTTGATAGTGAAATAGCTAAAAGATCATTAAGGGCTATTGAGAGGATGATTGATGTATCTACAACCAAATAAATATTTAATTTTTGTTTACTTTTTTCTCCTATTTTTATTTTAAATTTTATTTATTCTACCTTAATTAAATATAAATAATAATTAATATATAACATAAGAATAATATAATCTTAAGATAGAACTATTAAAAATAACTTTAAAATTAATAATTAAAAAGGAGTATTTTTTTATGAATAGTCTTAGTGAAATGTTTAATCCGAGATCTGTGGCTGTAATAGGTGCATCCAATTCTGAAAATAAAGTAGGATATATTGTTGTGGATAATATTGTAAAAGAAGGTTATAAAGGAAAAATATACCCTGTAAATCCTAAGTCTGATGAAATTCAAGGTATTAAATCTTATAAGAGTGTTGGGGACTTACCAGAAGTACCTGAACTTGTGGTTGTTTCTATACCATCACCTTTTGTAAACCAGGCTATTAAAGAATGTGGGGAATGCGGTGTTAAAAATATGGTTGTAATTACTGCAGGATTTAAGGAAGTTGGAGGAGAAGGTATAGAGCTTGAAGAAGAAATGGTAAGTCTTTTGAAAAAGTATAATATTAGCCTAATTGGACCTAATAGTTTAGGAACACTTGATACTCATACTCCTTTAAATTCGTCTTTTTCGCAGATGATGCCACCTAAAGGAAATATTGCTTTTATTTCTCAAAGTGGTGCAATGATGGTGGCTATTATAGATTGGAGTGTGACTGCTGGTATAGGATTTTCTAAAGTTATAAGTCTTGGAAATAAGGCTGGGGTTAGTGAAATTGAACTTTTAAATTTTTTGGCTGATGATGATGACACTGCAGTTGTAATAGCTTATTTGGAATCTATATCTGATGATGAAGACTTTGTAAGGACTCTTAGAGATGTTTCAAATAAAAAACCAGTGGTTGTTTTAAAATCTGGTTCAAGTGCAGCTGGAGCAGCAGCAGCATCATCACATACTGGTGCTTTAGCAGGAAGTGATGTGGCATTTGATACTGCATTTAGACAGTCAGGTATTTTCAGAGTAGCAACTATGGGTGAATTGTTTGATGTTGCTTTAGCATTTTCAATGTGTCCTATTCCAACTGGACGTAATCTTGCAATTATCACTAATGCTGGTGGTGGAGGTGTTGTATCTGTTGATGCAATGGAAAAACACGGTTTAAATCTTGTCAATTTTGATGATGAAACAACAGCTAAACTTGAGGGTGTTGTTCCAGATGAGGGTAGTGTGAAAAACCCAATTGATGTTTTAGGTGATGCACCTGTGAGTAGGTATCAAGAAACATTAAACATAGTTTTAAATAATGATGATGTGGATAGTCTTGTTGTAATGGTTTGTCCAACTGCATCTGCTGATCCTGATGGAATAGCTGATGCTTTAATTGATGGAGCAAAGAATTTCGATAAACCAGTTATTGTTGTAAATATGGGTGGACCATCCTTTGTGAATGCGGATAGGCTTTTAAGAGAAAACAATATTCCAACTTATGTTTTCCCAGAAACTGCTGTTAAAGTAGTGGATTACTTGGAAAGGTTTAATAGTGTTCAAAATAGAAAATATGATGATCCAATAGCTGAAATCACTGATGTGGATAAGAAAACTGTGGAAAATATTTTTGATAAAGTTAAATCCGATAAAAGAGATACTTTACTTGGTAGTGAGGCTTATGCTGTGGCAAAAGCCTATGGAATTTCTGCTGCACCAATAATCATTTCAACTACTCCAAAAGAAGCAGGGGAAGTGGCTGAAAAAATGGGGTTCCCTGTTGTTTTAAAAATTGCATCTGATAAAATACTCCATAAATCAGATATTGGTGGTGTGAAGGTAGGTATTGAAAATAAACAAGAAGCCGAGAAAGTTTTTGAAGAAATTATGAAAAATGCTAAAAATGCACATCCTGATATCACTCCTGATGGTGTGGAAGTGCAGAAGATGATGCCAAATGGTCAAGAAGTACTTGTGGGCATGATTAGAGATAAGCAGTTTGGTCCTATGATTGCTTTTGGCATGGGTGGAATCTATGTGAACCTTATTGAGGATGTTGCATTTAATTTAGCTAAAGGAATAACTTCTGATGAAATTGATGCTCAGTTTGAAAAAACTAAAGCTGCAAAATTACTTAAAGGATTTAGAGGTGAAGCTCCAAGTGATATTATTGAGGTTAAGGAAGCTATTAAGAGAATAGCTAAACTAACTTTGGATTTCCCAGAAATATCAGAACTTGATATAAATCCTATTTTTGTTTATGAAAAAGGTTCAAGTGCTTTAGATGTGAAAATTAAATTATAATATTTTTTTCATTTCATTTTTATTTTTTATTAGTCAATTTATCTTATTTTAAGAATATTTTAGATATTTTATATAATAATTTATAAGTTTCATATATTTATTAAAAATTTGATTATATAAAATAGCTATTAATTAGAGGCTGAAAGTAATATGGTAGAGTATATTATTGAAACAAAGAATATTACTAAGGATTATGATGGTTTTAGAGCTGTTAATGGCATTAATTTAAAAATTCCTAAAAATTTAGCTTATGGGATATTAGGTCAAAATGGTGCTGGAAAAAGTACATTAATCTCTATGTTATGCACCATATTTTCTCCTACCGAAGGAACAGCTACTGTTAATGGATATGATATTGTTAAAGAACCAAATAATGTTAGAAGATCAATTGGGATTGTTTTCCAAAATAGGGCATTAGATGATGTTTTAACTGGTCGAGAACATCTTGAGATGCATGCTGCTCTTTATGGAGTTAAGAAAGATATTCGCCAAGATCGTGTTAATGAAATATTAGATTTAATAGATCTTGGAGATAAAATTGATGAACAAATAAAAAACTATTCTGGTGGCATGAAAAGAAGGCTGGAAATAGGACGAGGATTAATCCATCTTCCGAAAGTTTTATTTTTAGATGAACCAACTTTAGGACTTGATGTTCAAACAAGAGAGAGTATTTGGTCATATATTAAGAATCTAAAAGATGTTATTGATATTACTATTTTATTAACAAGTCATTATCTTGAAGAAGTTGATAGTTTATGTGATGAAATATCTATTATCGATCATGGAGAGCTTATAAAATCTGGTTCTCCAAGTGATTTGAAGGCCGAATTAAAAAATGATACAATAATCTTGAAAAGTCTTAATAATGATAAATTAAAAGATATTCTTCAAAATCAACTGTTTGTTAATGAGTTAATGGTTGATGGTTCTGAAATCAGAATTTTGGTTGATAAAGGTGCTAAATTAATTCCAGAGATTGTTCATATTGCAGAAGATAATAATTTAAATATTGACTCTATTGAATTAAAACAACCGAGTTTGGAAGAAGTGTTTATTAAATACACAGGATATAATATTAATAAATAAATTTTTTAAATGTATTTTTTTTTTTTAAATTGATTAAAATGAATGCTGGATTTAAGTGATTTGTTGAAGTTAAATTAGGGTAGATATGAATGGGTGAACTTGAAGGAATATATCAAATATGGTTAAGGGAGGTAAAAAGGACTGTTCGTTATAAGTCTCGAATTATAACTTCAGTTGTAACTCCACTTATTTGGATACTGATTTTTGGAGTGGGTTTGGGTTCTACAATTAAGATAAACTTAGCAGTAGGATACCAACCATTTATATACCCTGGGATAATAGCACAATCAATACTTTTTACATCTATTTTAGGTGGGGTTGGAATATTGGTTGATAAGCAGTATGGGATTTTAAAGGAGATTATGGTGGCTCCATTATCACGATCATCAATAATCTTTGGGAAGGCTTTAGGGATAAGTACAAGTGTCATCCTACAGTCTGGGATTCTTTTACTACTCTCTTTTGTTGTTAATGTTTCAATGAATGTTTTCACATTTATTTTAGCTATTCTGCTTTGTATGCTAATATCTCTTGGTTTATCAAGCTTGGGTTTATTAATAGCTTCTTTTATGGAGAGTACTGAGGGATTTAATTTGATAATGACTTTTATAGTCTTGCCATTATTCTTTTTAAGTGGTGCTTTATTCCCTGTTAACGGAATTCCAGATTGGTTAAGTTTTATTGTTTACTTGGATCCATTAACTTATGGTGTTGATGCTTTAAGAGGAGTTATATTGGATAGTTCTAATTTACCGTTATATTTGAACTTGTTTGTACTGATATTATTTGCCTTGACCGCAATAAGTTTATCTGCATTAGTTTTCACTAAAAAAGAGCAGAATTTAGTTTAATACACAGTGTTTAGTTTGATCCACTTATTTTTAATTTAATAAATAATATAATTGTAGTTTTTTTTTATTCATTAAAAAATTTTTATTATTTTTTCATTATTCTAAAAGTAATTTATTTAATAATAAATAAATAAGTTTAATAAAAAAATAAATAATATAAAGATTAGAGATAAAATAATATTAGAAATATAAATTAGTACTAAAAATCAATATTATGAAAGTATAAAAGTAATTTTTATAATTATTTATAAGTTATATAATATTTATAATTTATTTTTATAAAAAAAAATGATATAATCTATTTGATAGGTATGAAAATTAAAGCTGAAATTCAAGTTGAATATAATGAGAATAAAAATGCTAAAATAGCTTTTAAATCCCTTGAAGTGGATAATGAGGGATTTTTACATTCATCAATTGAAAATAATGTCATTGATTTCAATTTAAGCTCGGATTCTTTAGGAACATTTTTATCCACGGTAGATGATTTAATTTTTTCTGAATTAACAGTTGAAAAAATCTTAGAATCCAATTTCAATATGACTGAGTGAATATTGGTATGTGAGTGGGATAGTATATTTTTGTGATAATCTACTTTCTATCTGATCAATATTTTAATTTATATTTGACTAATATTCTGATTCCTGCTTTACCAATATTTAACCTGTTTTAATAATATTTCAAATTTTTTTTAGGATAATTGTTTTTTAAGAAGGTTATATTTTTTAAAATTTTAAGATAAAATTTTTATTTAATATTTTTTATTTATATTAAAAATTATCAAGAACTTATTAAGAAATTTTTAATTTAAAATTTATTTAATTTATATTTAATACCTAATAATTAATATTATGGCGAGAATATGAAGTTTATACTTGAAGGAACAATTAATTTTAATAAAGATGCGGAAATTGCAAAAGGAGATATAGAAAATTTCATTCAAGAAGCTAACCAAGAAATTTTACTTAAAGGAATAAAACAAGGTGAAGAAGATACAGGAGCAAAGATCACTAATTGGAATTTAGATGGTTCTGATTTAAATTTAACAATAGAATCTGGAACTAAGGTTCGCTCGCATGATGGTTTACTTAGACTTAAAAGTCCTTTAACTAATTTGCTTGGTAAAAAATATCATTTGGGAATTAGAGGTATTAATATCAAGAATTATAAATTAATACTTCCTATTGATAAATATAAGATTGATACTGCTGCTGAAGAATTTAGCAAATATATCCAGGAAGTTAGGAATGATGATGATAAGATAATAATTTTGCTAAAAGATGTGGATGAGTCTGCAATTAGAAAACAAACTGTTAATCGGGTTATAAAGAAACTGGTCAGTGAAAAAGGCAATGTAAGCAGTGGAATTAATATAACCGATGATGATAAGGATTTAACTTATGTAGTTATAAATAAACACACTCCAGGTGAGGTTGTTGCAAGAAGCCCTAAGTTTAAAACTTATTTTAAAGGTGATGTTACTAAGATGGCTAAAGATTTAGGCTGGATTAAAGAATTTCCAGGGAGAGGACAGTGGTTTTATGGTCCTCAGATGACTGCATTACAAAGAGGTTTTGAACAGCTATTAATTGAAAGAATTGTTGATCCCTTGGGGTTTTATGAAGCATTATTTCCAAAATTGATTCCATTCAGCACTCTTAAAAAAATGAGATATCTTGAAGGATTACCTGAAGGTATGTACTATTGTAGTGCACCAAAAAGAGATCCAAAAATTTTTACTAACTTTAAAAACGAATTATCAATTACTCATGAAATTCCGATGGACTTACTTAAAGATGGGCTAAAAGATCCAAGTTATGTCATGGCTGCTGCACAGTGTGAACCATTTTATGAGTTTTTATCTCAGGAAGTTATTGAAAGAGAGGAGCTTCCAATAAAATTATATGATAAAAGTGGTTGGACATATAGATGGGAGTCTGGAGGATCAAAAGGTATTGATAGAGTTCATGAATTTCAGAGGATAGAGATGGTTTGGTTAGGTACACCAGAACAAACAGATGAAATAAGAGACCAAACTGTTAAAATATCTCAAGACTTAGCGAATGATTTAGAACTTGAGTGGTATACTGAAATTGGTGATGATCCATTTTACCTTGAAGGTAGAAAAATGGAGAATAGAGGCATTGAATTTCCAGAAGTTCCGAAGTATGAAATGAGACTTAAAGTTCCAGGTCAAGATAAAGGAATTGCTGTCGTTTCAGGAAATAATCATGGAACTCATTTTGTTCAAGGATTTTCTATTAAAGAAGCCCACCAAGATAAAATATGGACTGGATGCACTGGTTTAGGTTTAACAAGATGGATTTTTGGATTTTTAGCTCAAAAAGGTTTTAATAAAGAACATTGGCCTCAAATACTTGGGGATAAAGTTAAAGATGTCAAAGCTCCAAAGATATTAACTTGGCCTAAAAAATAGAGTATTTTTTCATTTTTTTTTTGAATAAAATGCTTGAGTTAAAATGGCATTGATTGTAATCAATATTTTTATTTGTATGGTGCTTTATGAATTTATTTTTTATATTCAAATACTTTCAAATAATTTTTGTAATTTAACTGATAAAAAAATTAATAATTTAAATATAGTCTTGGAGAGCTTCTATTAACCTACCTTTGTTAATATCGATAAAATTAATATTTACTAAAAGTTCTTTGTTTTAAAAGCGAGACTGTAAAAAAGTGTGGAGTTTTTCATGAAAATTCATCTTTTATATATAAAGAAACCATGAAAAATTGAAAAAACTCCACAAAAATTTACAACCTCTTAAAAGCATTAGCTTTTAAACTTGGGAAAATCGAAGATTTCCGTGTGTTGCAAAATCTTTGATTTTGCACAGTTAGAAAAAGTTTTTTATTTTTTCTTTATTTTAGATTTAAAGCCTAAATTAGGAATTTTAAAAATCTAAAATTTTAAAATATTGAGTTTATAGAAACTCTCTTGATATTAATAATTTAATTAATGAATTTTTTATATAATTTCTTATTGTTAAAAATTTATTTTTAACTTAGAAGAATTTATTCTTCGTTGTTGATAATTTATTTTTAACTTAGAAGAATTTATTCTTCGTTGTTGATAATTTATTTTTAACTTAGAAGAATTTATTCTTCG
>JAITGU010000011.1 GCA_031280375.1 Candidatus Methanovirga procula
AACATGTGAAGTCCCTAATACTCAAATTAAAACCACAAGGGGAGGGTGTGAATAATCGATACCTTAGATGTGAATAATCAACACCTTTATATACTTACTACCACATTAGGTTAATATGAGAGTTTCATAATTTATAAATCTTATCAAAATATGCTATTTTTTCTGAAAGAAAATTAGAAGACAAAGTCTTCGTTTTTTATAGGTTAATAGAAACTCTCTTATATACTATGAAATAAATTGAATTATAATAGAGGTGTTTTAATGAATACAAAAAATTTATTTACAAGCTTAGCAATAATAATTATTCTTTTGAGTTTAGTTAGTTCTACTTGTGCTGAAAATAGAACTATCAAGTTTACTAATAAAAGCCCTAAAAATATTAGTATTTCTTTCACTAATGGTGTTATTGTGTATATTCCAGCTGGTCCTCTTATGAATTTTACATATGATGATGGTTTTGTTGAAACTTATAACTGGACTTCTTTTAATAAGACACTTGATCTTTCTCGTAACGACACATATACTTTCCATGACAAAATTCATATTGATAATACAAGTACAAGACCAGTTTATCTGACTGGTTATATGGGTGGATGGGTGACATGTCTGACTGTTGGTCATGGTTCAGGTGGTAGCACCTATGAAGGTTTTAGGGTTTGATTAATACCTGATTTTACTGGTTCATCTTTTTTATTTATTTTTTTTAATTCTTTTTTTAGTTCTGTATTTAGTTTATACATATTATTCCTTTTTAAGAGTTTTTATTTTCGTTGATTAATTTATCATGCTTGTGGGAACTTTTGTGTCTTGGTAAAGTATGATCTATGTTGATGATAATAGTTGAGCACATATTTTTTGGCAATATATTTGTCTACCCATTTTTTATTAAATTTTTAAAAAGATTTAATATATCTTGAAATTAAAAATAAAATAATTCTAAGAATATTTTTTAATAAAAATTTTTAAGGAAATGTTATAAAAAATTGGTAAAGCACTTCATGATCCAATGTCATCAAATTAACGATTTTTATTTGAATTGAGTTATGTATTTTTCATGATTTTAAATAAATTGTAAATTTTTTTCATGTAACGAGGGTGTCTAACAACTCAAATTTTTAAAAAATTGGTTGCTCTATTTTTAATTTAAAGAAATATTCTGTCTTATTTTTCATGTGAAAATAACTGTTAGACAGACTCTAATTTTGTTTAATTTTTTATCAAAATATTTAACAAGATTTCTTAAGTTGATGATATTACTTCATGACCTATTAGCAATTAAATTGTTAATATTATTTGATTAAATTTTTTATGATACTATATTAATAATATTGATAAGAATAATTAATAAAAAAGTTTAAATAGTATTATGGTTAAGTATAGTTAAAAACAAATAAACTATTGTTTAATTCATAATTTCATATTTCAATGAATAAATTTAGGAATAAGTTTTTTTTATGGTCGATAAGAAAATCTCTGAATTTTTAATAGAAAAATCATTATTTTTAACAGCTATTTTTTCCATTGCTATAATTTTAGTAATAATAATCTTTATTTTAGAAGAGGGTTTCCCAGCTGTTTTAAAAATTGGTTTCTTTAATTTTGTATTTGGTTTAAACTGGATTCCCTCAGAGAATGAATTTGGATTATTTCCCATGATAATAGGCTCCATATATGTTACAATACTTGCACTTGTAATGGCAGTTCCTTTATCTTTACTTTCATCTATTTTTATGACTGAGATAGCTCCTGAAAATTTGCGGAAAATTTTAAAGCCAGCTATTGAGACATTATCTGGGATCCCTTCTGTTGTTTATGGATTTTTTGGATTAACAATTTTGGTAAGCTTTATGAGGGAAGTTTTTGGAGGAACAGGTTTCAGTTTGTTTACAGCAGCTTTAATATTGGCTGTAATGATACTACCGACTATTATATCTGTTTCTCAAGATGCATTGCGTTCAGTTCCTAAAGAATATAAAGAAGCATCTTTAGGTTTAGGTGCTACAAATTGGCAAACAATAAAAAATATCCTTGTTCCAGCAGCACTTCCAGGAATAGTAACAGCTATTCTTCTTGGTATGGGAAGAGCAATTGGGGAAACTTTAGCTGTCATGATGGTTGCAGGCAATGTTGCAAAAATTCCAAACTCTATTTTTGAACCAGTTAGAACCATAACTTCAAATATAGCATTAGAAATGGGATATGCGACAAATGTTCATTATCAAGCATTATTTGCATCTGGAATTATACTATTTTTAATAATCATACTGCTTTTAATAATTGCAAGATATATACAGAATAAATATAAGATAGACATTGGTAGTACTTAACATTTAATTTTAAATATTTGATGAATTATTTTTTAGATGTGTTAAAATGAATTTTAGTAAAATAATATCTCCAAAAATGGCTCAAAAAATAATGAATGTAGTTTTCATAATTTCAGGAGCTATTATAATTTTAATATTAATATTTATCATAGGTTATATTCTTTTTAATGGAATTCCTGTTATTAACTTAGAATTCTTATTTTCTAGCCCTATTGACTCTGGAAGATCTGGTGGGATATTCCCAATGATTGTTTCAAGTTTGTATGTTACTTTGGTGGCTGGATTAATAGCTACTCCCCTTGGAGTAGGTGCTGCCACATACATTGCAGAATATTCACAAGAAAATAAATTGGTAGATCTTATTAGATTTGGAGCTGAGACATTAGCATCAATACCATCAATTGTTTTCGGGCTTTTTGGAATGGCATTTTTTGTTGTTTTTCTTCATTTAGGCTGGTCAATTTTATCTGGAGGATTGGTTTTAGCTATTATGTCTCTTCCTACAATTTTTCAGGTTTCAGAAGTTGCAATATCCTCGATTCCTAATTCCTATAAGGAAGGAAGTTATGGATTAGGAGCAAGTAAGTGGCAGACAATTTACAGAGTTGTTTTACCAGCAGCTATTCCAGGGATAGCTACAGGTGTTATTCTCGGATTGACAAGAGCTATTTCAGAGGCAGCTGCTGTTATGTATTCAGTTGGTGCATCAATTCAAACTCCAATATCTATTTTTGATCCTGGCAGACCACTTCCGTTACATCTCTATATGTTAGCAACTGAAGGGATATCACTTAAAAATGCTTATGGAACTGCTACAATTCTTGTATTAATAGTCTTAATTATAACCTTAGTTTCTAACTATATAATTAATAGGTATCAAAATAAGATGATGGGAAAGTAGCCTAAGGTAATAAAATTTTATTATTATGGATAATACTTAATCGAATCATCGGTCCATTATTATAGAATGATAGCTCCAAAACCATCTAAAAGAGTTTTAATTTCCTTCAATGATTTTTCACTGAAAGTTTTAACAGAAAAAGTTATTTTAATCGTATCCTCATCAACTTGAGGACTGTTACAAATATTATCTATATTAACCTCAGCTATATCTACTATTTTTTCAATTATATTCTTTATAATATCTGGTTTCGAATTTTTAGAGAATATAGCACTTATACTATAACTTTTTGAAGGTAGATTATCCTTTTTCCATTTTATAAATTCATTATCAGATAAAACTTCAATGTTAATTATTTTTAACCGTATAGATGATGATGGTGTTTTTAAGGTTATAAAATCTGGGTTAATTTCATTTAAAACACCAAAATGAACTTCATCAGAATAAACATCTTTAACAGCTACTTCCTGACTAACAGAATCTTTAAAATATGATAATTCACGAGTAAATGAGTCAACAGCCTTATCACTTCTTCCTAAAGCAGATGAAATATCATCCATGTTCTCAATTGCCAAGTTTACTATTTCAACAAATTTGTTTTCATCATTGTTTGATATTGTGTTTTTTATTTCATTTACAGATTCTGCAAATATTTCTCTAATATTTTCTCCCCAATCATTTTCTTTTTGAATGGAATAAGTGAGATAAGGGTTCTGTGATGTGATCCTTCCAATAATATCTACCATAAGATTATAAATAGGACTCGCAAACTTTCGAGTAGTTTCAATATCTACTCCAAGCTTTGAAATAGCTGATGCAGTGGAAATGTATGAAAAATGAGTTAAGATCTGCACAATTCCCATCATCTTATCATGTTCTTCTGGACTAACTTCTAAGATCCTGATATTGTATTCATTTAGAAACTTAATAATCTTTTTATACCATTTTCCTTTACTCGCAGGTGTCAAAACGATAACTTGGCCTTCTAATGATCGAGTTCTTGGACCAAAAATAGGATGTGTAGGAATAAACTCAACATTGTTGGGAATATGACTTTTCATAACATTAAATACTTTTTCTTTTACAGAAGCAACATCCAAAATTAGAGACCCAGGCTTTAAATAAGTAGCTATTTCTATTATAACATCACAAACAGAATCAATAGGGACTGAAACTATTACAATATCACTTAAAGACGCGATTTTTACATTATCTGAACTATATTTTACTCCAAGTTCTTCAGAAACCTTGGAACCTACTTTAAGATCTCGACCAGTTATAGTTACATCAAAACCTTCTTTCTTTAAAAAAGCAGCTATTGTTTTTCCAAGACCCTTTGTTCCACCTAATATTCCTATTTTCATGATTTTAACTTTCTAAATTCTGTTAATTTAAGTGATATAGCACTTCTCCAGACTTTTGGAATATTCATTTAAAAATTATTATTTAAATTATTAAAATTCTAGTTTAAAGACATGTTAAAGTTTTTCAAAATATTTAATTAAAATATAACATGTTAATAAAGTTAAGAAAAGTACTATAATATCTATACTATTAGAAATTTTATGTACTACTATCTGTATTCTCTATATGTACTTTGGAGTATATAAAATTTTTTGTTGTTGTAAAAAATGTTATTTAAGCTAAAAGTTTGATTTGATGGAACATAAACACTCTATATTTTTGAGACGAATCTATTAACAATATGAAAATTATTAGAGTAGGTTTGACTTCACGTTCTGATTTTTTTAAGACATTCACTGTTTTGTTATGATGATAAATCAATGTTAATAAGTATTATTAACTGATTTTAAATGTAATAAATTTGTTTTCAACGATTTAAAAGGTTATTCCTTATTTAATAGTTTAATATGGTGGTGATGATCAGTTTTAGTTTTTTCACTGTATTTTTTTGTTTTATAAGTTTTTTTAACATGTTTTCTGGTTGTGAACACGATTGTACTATACTTTCGACTTGTAAGCAAGACACAAGGTTTATATAATAGAACATATTATAAATGTTTATTGTGGTATTGAATATAATATTAATGTATTTCATAAAATCAATGGATGAACATTTCAAAACTAAGTTCTATTGGATGAAGTATCATTTATATTCACTCCACAAAGAAGTGGTTTAAATCCCTCATAGAAATATATGTTGGAGGTTAAGATCCACAAAAAAATTGGAGGCGATATGAATAAAAAAATATGATGAATTTAACTTAATAAATATTGTTTTTTTTTTATATTAAATGACTATAATATAATAAAGGAGGAAATATAAGATGTTTAATAAAAAAATATTTTTTGCAGTGATGATATTAGCCATATTATCAGCAATTGTGGGTTCTGTTGTAGGAGGGCAAGATGCCACTAATACAGTATATGTGAGTCCATCAAGAAATGATGGGAACACTGGAACGAGTGATGCTCCATTTAAAACTATTAAAAAAGCGGTTGAAGTTGCTCCGAATGGAGGAACCGTCTTTATAAAATCTGGATTATACTATGCTAAAGATGGCAACAGTAATATTCTAATCGATAAAGATCTTAACATTGTAGGTGAAGATAAAGAAACCACGACAATAGATTGTTCAGATGTTAAAAATACACTTAATGACCGTGGTGAACTTGTAAGGTCACATATATTTAAATTTAGTCCACCTACAACAGGTAGTAATCAAACCTTTAAAGTTAAAAACCTAACTTTTCAAAATCAAGACATTAATGCTCAGTATACAATTGAGATGTATAGTGATTCTAATGCAACTGTAGAAAGCTGTGATTTTATAAATAATCAAGGAGTCTATCTTATTTATGCTTTTAATTATGATAAAGGTAGTCTTACTAATTGTAATATTAAAGTTTTAAATTGTAGTTTCACAAATAATTCAATGCGTATGGGTCTTGCAGAGATTAGAAATGGTGGAGGTAGTCATGGTCTTTATTCCACTGTTGTTGGATGTAACATTGTAAATAATAGTGGTGGATATGCTGCATTAAGCCTAGGTTATGATTCCTTAGTATCTGATTCTTATTTTTCGGGCAATACAGGTATCAAAGCTAATGATATTTACCATTGCACAGGGGCTGGGGGAATTAAACTCCATAATACTACTTTTGTCCCGTCCAGAGATAGTTCCACACCTTCAATATTTAATGAATATGGTTACACTATAGAGGTTTGAATATATTAATTATGTTATGGGGGAGGATGGATTTATTGATTCCATCCCACTATTTTTTAAGATTTATAAATTTAATGGAGGAATTATAATATGTTTAGAAAATTGTCAGGTTTTTTCCTGATTTTTATAATGGTTCCATCGTTCGTCTCATCTGCAAGTGCTGCCGATGGAGATCATTTGGTGGTTTATGCCGCTGACTCTCTAAGTGGGGCGATGGAGGCATTCATACCTTTGTATAATAGATTCACGAATCATAATGACGATTTCGTGTTACTGTGCTGCACAGGGAGTAGCGAACTGGTTAATGATATAACCCTCAATAACGGCACTCCCGATCTGCTACTTTCGGCAGATTACAAGTTAATAGATGATAGATTAATATCAAAATACACGAAGTGGAATGCGGAATTTGCTCGTAACAGTGTCGTTATTGCATACAGGGAGAATAGTACAAATGTTTCTGATATTAATGGAGACAATTGGTATAAGGTTCTCAATGATTCAAATGTTATATTTGGGATTGCTGACCCTAACATGGACCCTTGTGGTTACAGGAGTTTTATGACTATTGATTTAGCCAACAACTATGCAGGGTATTCAAATCCAAACATCTTCAACGACCTAATAACTGCAAACTCTGACATTTATGCCACCAAAAACGGCACAGGATACGATATATTCTCACCAACCTATAATGAAGCAAAACCCAAGATTATTGTGGATGCTCATGCAGCGGATTCATTAGATAGTCTTATAAATGGAAGTGTTGATTATGCTTTTGTTTATAAGAATCAAGCGGAAGAGGCAAAATATAATGATCCTAACATTGATTATGTTACTCTTCCTAATGAATTGAGCCTTAATGATACCCAGTATACGGAAAAATATTCTCATATTAGGTTGTTTCAGAATTATACTATAGAGAATGGTAGTGCAGTGGGTGTTGTTACACTGACTCCAATAGTTTATGGTCTCACCCAATTGTCTGTGGGGAAAAGCCCAGATGCTGCACAGAGTTTCTTAGAAATGTTCTGCACATATACAAGAGATGAGAATCCACAAGACCCATCAGCTATTTTAAGGTATATGGATCATATTGTTCCTTTGGTGGCAAGTAATAGAACTAATTGGAATGATATCCCAATTTGGATGCAACATTTCATGACTACTTCTAATGTTACTATAAGTCCTGATGGTGATAAATCTATTCAGGATGCTGTTGATGAAGTACCTGCAAAGGGTGTAATATATCTCAACCCTGGCATGTATTCAAAGCTTGGTGATTATGATGTTAATGTCACAGCTAAGGATATAACCTTCATAGCAGTCAATAATAGTGCTACCGTTGATGCTCTCGGAAAAGGCAGAATATTTAATATAGATGCTAATTCTGAAGTTAGAATTGAAAGTCTAACCTTTGAACATGGTAAAATTACGGATAATGGAGGAGCTGTAAGTAATGCTGGTGATTTAACCATTGTGAATAGTGGATTTAATAATAATTCTGCGAATTCTGGTGGAAGTATCTACAACACCAATAAACTAAATATCTCCCACACAACATTGAATAATAATACAGTATCCTTTAGAGGAGGAGCTATTTACAATGATCATGGTGATTTGAATATAGAAAGCGACACATTAAATAGTAACTCCATATTAAATGGTAATAATGCTGATAATGGAGGGGCAATATCAAACAATGAAGGAAACTTAATAGTTACAGATTCATCATTTGAAAATAATGGTGCTGTTCCTGGTAGTGGGTATTACGGTCAACATGGTTGTGGAGGAGCTGTAGACAACCTTAAAGGAAGCTTAATAGTGAGTAATAGTAAATTTAATGGTAATCATGGACGATATGGTGGGGCTATTAACAGTTACTATGGATACTTGAAGTTGATTAACTGTCAGATAACAAATAATAAGGCGGATTCTATTGGTGGAGGTGTTTGTTCAAATTCTGGTGTCCAAGATATTGATGATAAAACCAAGGGTATGTTCAATGGTAACAGCCCTAATGATATGTTTCACTTCTATAGTTAAACATGAGAAAAGAATGTGATTTATTTTCTAAAAAAGTGGAAGAAGGGTTTTCTTTTCCATAATTTTTAGATAAACTCTTTTTAATAGTATTCATAGATTTTAGATCATGTTTATTTGCATGGTTATGCATCCCTTGATTTAACTAATATATTTTAGATTCATTTTAGATCATAGGGTCTATTTCATAGGGTCTATTTGCCGATGAGGAGTCTAAATCCAGATTCAGAGGTTTTATTTAATAAGTAATGTTTTTGATATTATAAAATAGAAAAGAAAACATAATAGATGTATTTGGGGTGATATTAAATGGTAGAAGATGGAGAGAAGGATTATATTGATCATGTGCTTGAAAATCTTGTTGATAGTTCTCATAAAGGTAATAAATCTTCGCTAAAGACTAAAAAATTTGTTTGCACGAGGTATCATGATCTTCAAAAAGTGGTTAGTAATGTTTGAGGATAATACTTTTTACTTAACTACTAATGTTTAAGTGTTTTTTATATAAAACCATGAATGACCTATATATTATAAATACAACATTGTAGTGCTTTGTAAAATTAAGTTTTTTGAGATTAATTACCAAAAATTTTTAATTTTTGTAATTATGAAAATCTTCGATTTTCAGTAATCTTTGATTTTCAGTAATCTTTGATTTTTTTAATTTGATTAAAATTATTAAATTTTATTTTAATTAATTAAAAATAGATGTTCTTTTATAAATAATCTTTATTAAAATTAATTTAATAAAATAAACTTATTATTTATAAAATTTTTTATTATTGAAAATTTATTTTTCAATTTAGAAGAATTAATTCTTCGTTTTATAAATATTAAAAATCTTCGATTTTGTAAGATTAATGTTTAATTTATATTTTAAGATTAATTATTGAATTTTTTTACATTTTTAAATTCCAAAAATTTATTTAAAAATGGTTGAATATCCAAAAGTATACAATTCACTATATACTTTAATATAATGACTAATAAGTGTAATTCAAAATATATTGTCTTTTTAAGTTGATTAAGGGGAGTGTATTTTGGATAAAACACCCAATAGAATAAAATGATTCTGTTGGTAAGAGACTATCACTTGTTTTCTGTGGTTTGGGTTAAAACACTTATAGAATAATAATATTATACCTATTGAATTATAATGAATTAAAGAAGTCTAATATCTATTAAAACATTTATTAGAAATTATGGAGAGTTTTTATTTATGAAGTTAAATGATAGTGACAATTTTTAATTTTTAGACTGCATATAATAATTTTTTTGTTTAGTGATACTATTTTAGTTTTAGATTGTATATTTTTATGAATAAATTACTGATGGAGAATGAGTTTTTATGAATAAAAAGATTGGGTACTTGTTGTTTTGTTGATTGTTGTGGTTGGTGTGTATGGTTACACTTTACTTAGTTCTAATGATAAAGATACTACTTTAACCATATATGCTGCGGCGAGTCTTGCAAGTCAAATGAATACAACTTCTAAGAAGTTTGAAGAAAAGCATCCTAATGTTAAAGTTAATGTGGTTTATGGTGGAAGTTCTGATTTAATAAGTCAGATCACACAACTTAATAAGTCTGCAGATATTTTTGCTTCAGCAGATTATGGTCTTATTGATAAGATGATACCTAACTCTACTGATTTTAATTTACAGTATGCACATAATGAAATGGTTATTGCCTACACTGATAAGAGTAAAAACAGTAGTCAGATTAATGATAATAACTGGTATCAAATATTAAACCAATCTGATGTTAAGTTTGGTATTGCTGATCCGAATTCTGCACCTGCAGGATACCGTGGAGTTCAGACATTGCAACTTGCTGATGACCATTATCATGTTAACATATTTGAGGATCTTATTGGTGCTAACTCTGCGATTAGATCAGATAAGAATGGAAGTAGTTACATTATAAATAGTCCTAACAATCTTGAACCAAGTTCTAAGCTTGTTTCAAAGCCTGATGTTGCTCAGTTGATGACGGCTTTAGAGTCCGATGCTGTTGATTATGTGTTTTCATATAAAAGTGAAGCTGAACAACAAAAAAGTGCAGGGGTTAAATATATTACTTTACCTGGTGAGTTAGCTATATCTAATACAAGTTATGAGTCTGTTTATAGAAATATTAAATTGATTCAGTTTAGTGATACCAATAAAAGTAAGACAATCACATTGACGCCGATTGTTTATGGTGTTACTGTGTTGAATAAGGCTACCAATAAGGATCTTTCAATTGAGTTTCTTGATCTTCTTTTAAGTTCAGATGGTAATAAGATAACCAAGGATAGTTTTCAGGACCCGATGGTTCCTGCTGTTTCAACCAATGCAACTGTATTGGTACCTGATAAATTGAAGCATTATGTTTCTGGATAAAAAATCACAATTTTTATCTCTATTTAGATAAATGTATTGTTTTTTGGATAAAGATTATTTTTTTCTTTTATCCTATTATTTATAGTAAGTTGGATAAGGTTCTTAAAAAATAAATTTCTTTAAATTAATATTAATCTATTGAATATTTTTTATTATATAAAGTACATGATATTATCGTTTAATTTTTTTTAAAATAATTAATTAAAAATAAGAAGATTATTATTAGTAATAATTTATTGAAAATTGAAGAAAATAACGGAGACTTCGTCTCCTAAGTTTCTCATTTCATTCGAAATCAAAGATTTTCTAAATTCAAAACGAAGAATTAATTCTTCTAAATTGAAAAATAAATTTTCAATAATAAGAAATTTTGAACTGAGGAAAATTAAAATTTTCTAACTTTTTAAATCTTCGATTTAAAAAATTTAAAAACTTTTCCAAAATGACTATATTTTTTATGTTATACTTTTTATAGAATTGCTATAGGTGATTAATTATGGTTAGTGTAAATTTAGATCAAGATAAATGTAAAGGTTTAGAGTGCGGAGAATGTATTGATATATGTCCTATGGAAATTTTCCAATTTGAGGGAGATAAAGTGACTATTAATCATCCTGAGGAGTGTATTGATTGTAAGGTTTGTCTTGATATTTGTCCTAATGATTGTATCTCTGTTAAAGGTTGATTAACGAATAATAAAGGATTTTAAAAATCTGTTGAAAATAAAAAAAGAGAACTGTTCAACTGTTAAAGTTGATTGATTAGGAGATAGGAAACATTATGCGAAAAATTGACTACACAACAATATTTTTTTCATTCATGGGGTTTTTTCTTTTTATTTTTATCTTGATCCCAATAGTTAATTTAATGTTATCTTCGGATCCTATCTCCATAATTCATAATCTTCAGGATAAAGAGGTTATGAGTTCTATCTTTATAAGTATATACTCTGCACTTATAGCCACTCTAATTGCTCTTATATTTGGAGTTCCTTTTGCATATATTCTTGCAAGACATGATTTTAAAGGTAAAGGTTTTGTTGAATCTGTGGTTGATATACCTGTTGTTATACCGCATACAGTTAGTGGTATAGCTCTTTTATTAGTTTTCACATCTACAGGATTTCTTGGAGAACCATTAAATAAATTAGGACTTGTTTTTACTGATGCTGTTCCAGGTATCATCATTGCCATGCTTTTTGTAAGTTCTTCTTTTGTTGTGAATTCTGCAAGAGAGGGCTTTGAAAATGTAGATCCGAGAATGGAGAAGGTTGCCAGAACTTTAGGTTCAGGAAGCTTAAAAACATTTTTTATAATAACTTTACCATTGGTGATGAGAAATATTGTGGTTGGTTCTATTATGTGTTGGGCTCGTGCAATAAGTGAGTTTGGTTCTATTATTATTTTAGCATATTATCCAATGACGGCACCAACATTAATATATAAACGATTTGTTGATTTTGGTCTTCATAATTCAACACCAGTAGCTGTGATTCTTATATCAGTATGTTTATTTCTATTTTTAGTGGTTAGGTTAGTTATAGGAGGTTGGAGTGCTTATGATAAGAATTGAAAACTTAAGAAAAGATTGGGGTGAGTTTAAAATAAACAACATCAACTTGGAAGTAAATGAGAATGAGTACTTTGTTATATTGGGTCCATCTGGATCAGGTAAAACCATGCTTTTAGAGCTAATAGCTGGTATTTATCATCCTGATTCTGGGAAAATATACTTAAATGAAAAAGATATAACCTATATGGAGCTTGAAAAACGAGGAGTTGGAGTTGTTTATCAAGATTACATGTTGTTTCCACATAAAACTGTTTTTGAAACATATCATTTGGATTGGAAATGCGAAAAACACCTAAAAAAAGGATTAAATCCATGGTGGAAGATATCATGGGAATGTTAAGCATTTAACACTTAAAAAATCGTTATCCACGAACATTAAGTGGAGGGGAAAAACAGAGAACATCTATCGCACGGGCAATTATAGTTAAACCTAAACTATTGTTATTAGATGAGCCACTAGGTGCACTTGATCAGGAAATTAGAGAAGATTTAATCAAAAATATAAAAGAAATACATGACAAGTTTCAAATAACGATGATACATGTTACACATAACTTTGATGAAGCATTGATTTTAGCTGATAGAATAGCTATAATAAGAAAAGGAACTATAGCACAAGTGGGTGATTCAGTTGAAATATTCAGATATCCTTCAAATAAATTCGTAGCTGAATTTGTAGGTGTGGAGAACATATTTAAAGGCACTGCAAAAAAAGTCGATGATGGTTTAACGGTTGTGGATACAGGGAATATATCTATTTATTCAGTGCAAGAGTGGGAAGGTTCTGTGTATCTGACTTTAAGACCTGAAGATGTTTCAGTTTCTTTAGATAAAGTTCAAACAAGTGCAAAAAATATTTTTAATGGCGTGATAAAGGAGGTAATTGATAAAGGGGCGATAATAAGATTGATGGTGGATGTAGGAGAGCCTTTGGCTGTTTTTCTTACTCGACAATCATTTTTAGAAATGGAACTAAACATTGGAAAAGAAGTGTGGATATATTTTAAAGCCACAGCAGTAAATAGATTTTAGTTCATTGAGTTATAATTTAGTATTCATAAAGAATTATTTTATAACTGCCCAAAAATTGTTTTTTCAGATATTGATTTAAATTTTGATTTTATTCTTTAGAAGCCTTTTTTAGAGTGTTTTATTGTTTAAATTTTGATTTTATTCTTTATAAGCCTTTTTTAGAGTGTTTTATTGAGTAATTTATTTATTTTCAAAGTAACGAACTCTTTCGTTAAGGGATTTCATGATAAAATTCATAGCATTCTCTAATTCTTCTATACTCCCAATTAACTTAGGACCAAACTCTGTATGTTTTAATTTAACATCATAATTTTTAATTGCATCTGCAAGCATTTTCTCTCCAACACCATTTGGAAGTTTCATTTCGTAATCCATAACTTATCTCTCTTTTAATTACTATTTTATTCTATATTAAGAATTAATATATTTTGAAGTTTTCTAACTATTATTGAAATTCTAATTATTTTATCTCTTCTAACCAATGCTGTCAATTTAATAAATTTTATTAAAATTTGTTTGTTATTAAATTATTTAAATCTTTTAAATTATATTTAAGATTTAGAAGAACCTTTTAGAAAAAGGTTCATCAAAACTTATTTATCCATTTTTAAAGAATTACTTTACTATTTAGAAATTTAAATGCTTTAAGTTGACAGCATTGCTCTTCTAACCTAGTGAAGTTCTAACTATTTTATTATTTTATTAGATATTTCTATTAAATCTATTCTTTTCATTGTTCTACCTTCAAAATATCATAATCTTGAAATAATTTTAAACAAATTATAATCTTTTGACCTTTAGTTTTTTTTAAAGAAAAATTTTAAGTTTTTGTATTTTTGAAAAATTATTTATATAAATTAAACATAATTAATAAATAATGTATTATGCGAACTATGATCTATTAATTTATGATATATTTACTTAATGAATTACAAATCTGTTTAACTTATTTATTTAATATTTCAATTATTATATTTTATTTATTATTCAATTTTTATACAATTTATTTATAATATTTATATTTCAACTATATTATTATTATTTCAATTAAATGAATATTTACAAGTAATGATTATTATATGGGAATGATAATGATTTAATAAATATTTAGTCAATAGTTAGATATTTAAGTTAATGTTAGATTTATAAGAAAAAATATATTAATTTTAACTGATATTGGAATTTTTAAAGTAAATTTATATTTTTCACCGTATTTTTACGAATAATAGCTTTACAATAATATACATCTTCAGATTTGATTTTATTGATTCCTAAATGGTGATGTTTGTATTACTTCAAACAATATGTTAAATAATAATTATATGAACAAACAAATAATTTAATATGAACAATATTGAGACAAACAGTGCTGAGACAAATAGTGTTAAGGCAAATAATACCAAAGAAAATATTCTTGAAACAAATAATATTGGAGGCATGTTGGATAAAGGAAGCATGTTGGATAAATTTAACCGTCCAATTGTTTCACTTAGGATCTCTTTAACTAATAGATGTAATCTTGATTGTATCTACTGTCATCACGATGGAATGATACCATCTAAATCAGAAATGAGTCCTGATGAGATTTACCAAATACTTAAAACAGCTAAAAGATTTGATATTAAAAAAATAAGATATTCTGGTGGGGAACCACTTCTAAGAAATGATATTGTTGAAATAATTGGGAAGACTTCCTCACTTAGTTTCAAGGATGTTTCGATTACAACTAATGGTATCTTGTTGGAGAAATATGGGAAAGATCTCATTAATGCCGGATTAAATCGGGTGAATGTTAGTTTGGATACTTTAAATCCCAATACTTACAATTTTATTACAAAAAGCCGAGATACAAAAACTCGAGCATTAGATAAAGTTAAGAGTGGGGTACTATCTGTTGCTAAATTAGGTCTTTATCCTATAAAAATTAATATGGTTGTTATGAATAACTTAAATAATAATGAAATAGATTCTATGTTTAAGTTTTGTAAAGATAATGATTTAATACTTCAGCTTATTGAATTAATGAAATCAGATTACAATAATTTATATGATAAATATCATTTTAATATGAGTTCTCTTGAGAATAAATTTGAAAAATTGGCAACTGAGGTTAAAGTAAGAAGTTTTATGCAGGATAGAAAAAAATATTATATTGATAATGGGGAAATTGAAATTGTAAAACCTATGGATAATACTAAATTTTGCGAAAATTGTACTCGTCTTAGAATTACTCCTGAAGGTTTTATTAAGCCTTGTTTACTTAGAAATGATAATTTAGTTGATATAGTCAAATATATTAGGAATAATTCCTCTGAAGAAAAAATTGAAGAAATATTTTTAAAAGGAATAAATAATCGGGAACCTTTTTATACTAAATGTTCTTGAGAACGGAATCTTAGCACTAAACTTATGGGTCTCTTACTAAACACTATCTTACTGCATTAACTCATTGAATAATCAATAATTCATTGAATAAGAGATGCCATTAAATATAAAAATTATCGAAGTCCTATAAAGAGTCCTATATGATAAACAATGAAAGATACTATGTATGCAGTTATTATTGTTGTACATAGTAAAATTGAAGGCCATTTCCATGAGTTAGATTCCTTTTTTACAGTGGCTAAAAAAGAAAAACATGGTATGTATAACAATATAAATATTAAGAAAGTAAAAGCTGTTAATGGTGTGAATATATTTTGAAGAGCCAATCCTATTCCTGATACATCACCACTCCCTCCAAATAATGAACTAAATGTTGAAACAACTACTTCTTTAGCTGCGACACCAGAAATTAATGCGACTGTTGGTTGCCAATATCCAAAACCAAGTGGTGCAAATAATGGTGATGCTAAATTTCCAATTTGACCAATTAAACTTTCATGGGATCCATATTCCACACCTGCTGGGAAGCTTCCTAATACCCATATTATTATTGAGGCTGCAAGAATTATTGTTCCAGCTTTTCTAATGAACCCATAAGTTTTCTCCCACGTATGGATTAAAACACCTTTAAATGATGGTAATTTATATGTTGGTAGCTCCATAACGAATGGAGTTGTTATTCCTTTGAATATTACTCTTTTAAGAATAGTTGCAACTATAATAGCTATGATTATTCCAATTAAATAAAGTGAAAATATAACTGCTCCCTGGTAAGCTGTAAAGAATACTGCAACAAATAGTGTATAAATAGGTAATCTTGCTGTACATGACATAAATGGGATCAATAACATTGTAAGTATTCTATCTCTTTCGTGTTCCATAGTTCTTGTTGCCATTATCCCAGGAACACCACAACCAAAACCTAAAATCATTGGAATAAATGATTTACCATGTAACCCTACAAGTTTATGCATAATTCTGTCCATAACAAATGCTGCCCTTGCTAAGTAACCTGAATCTTCAAGAATACTGATCATTAAAAACATTGAAAATATTATTGGGATAAATACAAGAACTCCACCAACACCATTGATTAAACCATTAACAATAAATGAAGAAAAGATATTCTCTCCTAAAAATTCTAATGTTATTTTACCAATCAGAATAAATAGATATTCAAAAGGTTCTTGTAATGGTGTTCCTATTGTAAATGTTATTTGAAAAATTAACCACATTACAATCAGAAATATTGGAAGCCCTAAAATCCTGTTGAGGACAACCCTATCAATTTTCTCTGTAATTGTTGGTATTTCAACTTCTGGATGGGTTACAACTTCATTTAACAATCCATCAATAAAAGCATATCTGTAGTTGGCAATTACTTCTTCTGAACTTTCGTTAAAAACATCGTGGAAATGTTTGGTGACTTTTTCTACTTCCTTGAATATTTTATCTTTGATGAAGGATTTTTCAACTTTTCTACTTATTATTTCATCGTTTTCTAAAAGTTTGATGGCTGTCCAGGAAGAAGGTGTGTCTAAGAGATTTTCATCTTCTTCAATTATTTTCTGAAGTTGTAATAAATGTTCTTGTAATTCTCTTCCATAAACTAATTTTTCACTGCTGTCAATAGGATTTTCTTTAGATTTTTCAATTGTGTTCAATAGTTCCTCTTTTCCACTACCATCATTGGCTTCTATTTCAACTACTGGAATTCCTAATAAAAAGGATAAGTTTTCCATATCAATTTTATATCCTCTTTTTTTAGCAAATTTATTCATGTTAATAGCTATAACTAAGTTTGCTCCGAGTTCCATCATTTGTGTTGTAAGGTATAGGTTTCTTTCTAAATTGTTAGCATCAATAACATTGACAATCACATCAGAATTTTCATCAACAATAAAGTCTCTGGACACGATTTCTTCAATTGAATGAGCACTTAACGCATAATTTCCAGGAAGATCAACAATATCTATGCGGTTACCCTTGAAATTTAAATGACCTTCTGCTTTTTCAACTGTTTTTCCTGGCCAGTTACCAACATGCTGTTTTAAACCAGTTAAATAATTAAATAAAGTCGTTTTTCCAACATTTGGATTTCCAGCAAACCCTACTTTAATTTTCATTTTTATCGTTTGATGTTATAATTTTGATTTTTAATATATTCGTATAGTAAACTAAATTCAAGTCAAATTTTGATGAATATAGATTTTAATAATTGAAATATATTTAATTTAGTCCAACTTCTATGTTTTTTGCTTCACTTTTTCTGAGACTTATTGAATATCCTTTTATTTTTATTTTAATAGGATCTCCTAATGGTGCAATTTTTTCTAATTTTATTTTAGCTCCTTTAACAAAACCCATACCTAAAAGATGTCTTTTCAATTGATTTCCATTATTTCTTAATTTAGGTTCTTCATTATTATTGTAAGCTATTATTGTTCCCTCTTCTCCAACTTTAAGTTGATTTAAAGTTTTTATATTCCTAAAATCCTTTTTATTTCTCATACTTCACCTGTTTTTTCAATAATTTATATAAAATTATTAATAATAAAAAAATAATTAAATTTTTAACAGTTAAATTTGTTTGTAATAAAGTCTGAAACCAAAATTAAGGTTTAACTAAACTATTTAATAATTTATATTTTTTAATATATATATTTTGTTCATTTTAATGATAATAAATTTAAATATATAGAATTCTACATAATAAATATAAGTATAAATTTTCTGTTAACTACTATTATTAAAGAGGAGTATAGATTGGCAAAAACTCTATTTATTTATAATATTATATTATTATAATAAGAGAGTTTCTATTAACCTATAAAAAACGAAGACTTTGTCTTCTAATTTTCTTTCAGAAAAAATAGCATATTTTGATAAGATTTATAAATATATGAAACTCCATATTAACCTAATGTGG
>JAITGU010000080.1 GCA_031280375.1 Candidatus Methanovirga procula
ATATTAATTAATATCCTTTCTCCTATTTAAATATTATGCCAATATAACATTTTTTAGATTTATTTTTACATCGGCATCACCATGCCACCCACTGAATTTTTTACAATGTCAAAAAAATTTAATCTACACTGTTATATAATTTAGTAGGTTACAAGAAATTAATTATTTAAAATATCATTTTCTGTCTGCAAATGGACTTGGGGGAATTTGAGTTTTGTGTCTATTATTCTTAATCCTATTTCTAATCATGTTAATTTCTGATAAGCTTATATCTATTTTATTTAAGATCTCATCATTTTTTAATTTTTTATCTTCTATTAGGTATAGGACTTGGTCTAAAATATCATAAGTCATACCAATTTCTTCTTCATCAGTTTGATTATTCCATAGACCAGCTTGTGGTGCTTTATCAATGACTTCATTAGGAATATTCCATGATTTAGCTAAATCTTTAAGTTGACTTTTATAAATGTCTCCAATTAATTCGAAGTCACAGGCTCCATCACCAAATTTTGTCATATAACCAATTAATAGTTCGCTACGATTTCCAGTTCCAGCAACAAGACCGTTTTTAAGGTTTGCAAAGTAGTACAATATGGTCATTCTAATCCTTGCCTTTAAATTGCCAATAGTTATTTTAAGATTTTTGTTGTTGTCTAAGTCAATAGCTTCCTGAGAAATATCATTTAGATATTTGTTTAGAATATCATCAATAGCTATTTCCTCATAGTTCAAATTAAATTTCTTAGCTATTAGACGAGCATGTTCTGTGTCTTCTTTAGGCGTGGTTGAACTGCTTAAATGATAAGTATGAATCTTTTCAGATGGTAATGCTTCCTTTAATAGGTATGCTACAACTGAAGAGTCGATTCCACCGCTTAATCCTAAGATTATTGTATCACAATTAGATTCAATAGATATTTTCTTTATAGAATCTGTTATTTCTGATTTCACCATTTCTGAATTGAGTTTAGTTAAAATAGACATAATTATTCTCTAATCACAGTTGTTTGTTGATTCAATATTTTTATTTTTAAAAAATTACAGTTTTATAATTAAGTATAACTATTATAAAAGACGAATAATATAATTTAAACATTTTATATCTTTTTAAACATTAGCTTTTAAAATATTATATATATCAATGAATTTAATATATTAATAATTATAAAAAGTTCATATTGAATATATATTATTATTGTTAGTTATTATATATTTTATCGATATAATGATTTTTATGATGAATAAAACAAGATAATCAATAAGAATTGGTGTTTTTATGAAAATAAGTATTAAAAATGAAAAAAAACTTTTATTAAATATGTTAGATAAGTTAGGAGTAAATAAAGAAGATGCTGAAATTGTGGCTGAAGCAACAATTGATGCTGATTTAAAAGGATTCACATCTCATGGACTTGGAAGGTTTCATAACTACATAATAGGTATTAATTTAGGTAACATTAATCCTAACCAAGGAATAACAATAGAAAAAGAAACTGAGGCAATGGCATTAGTAAATGGAAATAACAACTTTGGTCAAGTTGTTGCTTATAAATCAATGGAAATAGCTATTGAAAAAGCTAAAAATGTTGGAATAGCTGCTGTTGGAACTAAAAATTCTAATCATTTTGGAGTTACAGGATTTTATTCTGATTTAGCTATTAAGAATGGGGTTGTTGGGATTGTAATAGCTAATACAGAGCCTGCTATAGCTCCACTTAGAGGGAAAGAGCCAATAATTGGAACAAACCCAATAGCTGTTGGAATTCCTGGGAATGACTACATATCTGTTGATATGGCAACATCTGCAACTGCAAGAGGGAAATTATTAGAATCTTCAAGAAAAAAAGAGAAAATTCCTCAAGGTCTTGCATTAGACAGTGAAGGTAAACCTACAACAGATCCAGACGAAGCATTAAAAGGCTCAATTTTACCATTCGGTGCACATAAAGGATATTCATTAGCTTTCATAATAGAAATATTAGCTGGTCCTTTGGTGGGAGCATCCTATGGAAAACAAGTCACAGGAACAGCGAGTTGCAAGGAAAACTGCACTAAAGGGGACTTATTTGTAGCTATTGACCCAGATAAATTTGCTGGTATCTCTGAATTTAGGAAAGAAACGGGAAAATTTGTTAATGAAATTAGAACAAGCGAACCTGAAACAATAGTTCCAGGAGATATAGAAACAGCAAAAATGGACAAATTTAGAAAAGAAGGAATTAATATAGATGAAGCGTTATATGATACATTAAATGGAATTTGTAAAGATTTAGATATTAACCTTGATGATTTTATTGAAAAATAAAGAAATTATCCATTTGTATACTAAAATTGATATTTTTATGATAAAATGATAGATAGTACACAATCCATTTATCAAGGACTAAAAAAGGCAGAAATAGATTTCATAGTTTCACTGCCATGTATCAACCTTGCAAAACTAATTGAATTAATCGATGAAGATAAAGAAATTCAACACATTCCAGTCACAAGAGAAGAAGAAGGAATTGGAATATGTGCTGGAGCCTTTCTTGGTGGGAAAAAAATAGCTATTTTAATGCAGAATTCAGGTATTGGAAATTCTATCAATGGCTTAACTTCCCTATTTCAACTTTATTCACTACCATTAATAATGATAATAAGTCACAGAGGTACAGTTGGTGAACCAATTATTGGTCAAGTACCAATGGGTAGAGTCACAGAAGATTTATTGAATACCTTAAAGATTCAATGTTTTAAGCCTAAAACACCTGAAGAAGCAGAAAAACTTATTGCCGACTCTTGGAATATTTCATCTTTAAAACAATCCCCAGTTGCATTTCTATTTGAAATAAATTATTGGTAACACATAATTTAATATTTAACTTTGTTTTATATAATAACTATATGTTTGACAATAAGTCTAAAAATAAATTATTCAATAACAATTCATTAAAAATAAAAAAAGTAACTTAAAGTATGGATTCAGAAATTTTAAAAATTATATCATTTGTAAAAAGATCTAAAAACACAGAATCAATGTTTTTATCTTCTTTAAAACGAAAAAACAAAAAATAGGAGAAAAATAAGATTAAATTTCCAAAGTGAAATTTCCCATAATATAGCATCTTAGTGATGTTAGTAGAGCTTTAAAAAGTTTAAAAGAAAAAAAAATTAGTCGAACATCTAAAATGAAGAAGAAAAAACAAGGAAGCTTATAATAAAATCACTGATTTATATTTTATATAATAAAGAATATTTCAGTGATTAATACAAATTTAAGAAAATTGTCAGAAAAGTATTATATACTATATTATATATAATATAATAAGAACAATATAATAAATATATTGAAATTATATGGGGAATATACATGGCAAAACCAATAGGTAACACACCTACATTAGAAGGTAAAAATGCTCGTGAATTTTTAAAAAGAATGAAATGTCCACCTACTAAAGGTGATTTAGAACTAAAGAGAAAGATTGATGAACAGAGAAAAGTGTATTTTAATCTTGAATTTTAGTAACATCTTGATATAAATAAAAAGTGTCCTCTGGATTTGTTTTTATTATTTTCTCTAACTTTTTTAATTTATTATCATCTTTTTTTAGATTAATAAACTATAATTGAATATTCCTTAAATGATCCCATATATTTACTTTCTAATAATCCTAATTCAACAAACTTATTTAAGTCTCTAAAAGCAGTTGGTCTTGAAACATTAGTTAAATCTACATATTCCTTAACTGTTAATGATTTATTTTCTCTTGCCATATAATCCAAGGCATTTATTTGCCTATCATTTAATCCTAAGTTTTTTAAACTAATATTTTAATATTTTTAAATATCAATTCATATCAGATACTCTTATGATTCCTTCTTTTCCATCAAAATGTTCATCGAATGATGCAATTTGGCTTATGTTAAGTTTTTTCATTATTTCAATTATAATACAATCTGCAAATCCTAATTTTCCTTTGTATCTTACTTGAGTTAAAAGAGCATTATCATATAATTCCATGTCTTCTTGATAAATAGTAAAATTATCTTTAATAATCTGATAAACTTTCTGATTAAGCTTTCCTTGTTTAAAATTTCTTAAAGAATTAAAAACTTCAATAATTACAATATTACTAACTATCATTTCTTCATTAATTATCATATCTGCTAATTTAACCGCATCTTGATGTTTTCCATCGCTATCATTTGTAAATGCTACTAAAAAAGAGGTATCAAGAAAAATCAATTTCTTCACCTCTCCTCATTTTTCTTTGTAATTCAACTGAATCCGCAGAATTTTTTGAAGATACAATAGCTTTCAAATCCATAAAAGAAGTTTTTTTTCTAAAAGCAACTTCAACTTTGCCATTTTCCTTAATATTCCATTCAATTACATGATTTAAGTCTAAGTTAAGCTGTTTTCTAATTTTAGATGGAACAACAGTTTGATATCCTTTATAGATATTGGTTATTTCTCCCACAATAATCACCAGTTAAATATTTATCATTAGTATTATATAAATCTTTAGGTATTAAAAAATACCTGATAAATTTAATCACCTGAAAAAATTACCATATAAAAAACTGCTTTTAAAAGTTTCATTCATATCACTTTGCTAACTTGGAATAATTTACTTTTTACTAATTTGGAGCAAAACACTTTACCATTTGATAAAATGAATTTTTATAAATATTTTCTTAAAAAACGAGACTGTCAAAAAGTGTGGAGGTTTTCATGAAAATCCATTTTTATATAAACGAAAATAAAAAATTTTCTAACTTATAAAATCAAAGATTTTATAACTAAAGAAAACATGAAAATTGAAAAACCTCCACAAAAGTTTACAACCTCTAAAAAACTTTTTTAATTTCATCAAGATTTCTATTTTATTCTTTTTTAGCTACATAGTATTCAAGATATTTAGGTTGTTTATTAAAATGTGTCCCTAATAAACAAAAATGATAATCTATAGTCAATTTGATAAAGTTTTTAATAAATAAATTATAAAAAAATATTTATATTTTTAATTTAACAATTTTAAGCAGTTTATTAGATTAATAAATAATTATAATAACTTAATTTTTAATAATAATTAATTTTAACCAGATATAATTTAAAATAACTATTATTTATGGTTTAATTTATTTTTAAAATTTAAAAACTTTTTCAAAAATACTATAAATTAGGTTTAATTATTTTTATCTTAAAACACCAATTGGTAATATCTTAACACCATCATCACGGACATATGAAAATTCTCCGCCAGTGACTATAGCTAAAAAGCTTGGTTTTTTTATATTTAATTTATTTTCATTAATATTTTTTTTAATCAGTAAATCAAGTTTTATTAAGTTTTTTGCACCTTTTTCAATCTCTTTACTTCCTAATTTAAACTCAATAAGTGCATATCTTCCATCTCTTAAATGTAGAACACAATCTGCTTCAAGACCATATTTATCTCTATAATATGAAATTCTTCCATTTACTGAACTTGAATAAACACTTAAATCTCTTATACATAAATTTTCAAATATAAAACCGAATGTATTTAAATCATGTAGTAATGTTTCAGGAGTCAGATTAAGTGTAGCAACGGCAATTGAAGGATCTACAAATTCTTTCTTGTAACTTGACTGGATAACAGTTGCAGACCTTAAACGAGGATTCCAAGCAGGAACATTTTCAATGACAAACAATCTTTTTAAAGCATCAATATAAGAATAATAAGTAGGTTTACTTATATCTTCAAAATTAGCTTGAATGTCTTTTATTATAGTATTATTTGATACTGTTGTTGATATGTTTCTTGCATAGGATTGTAAAATAGTTCTAACTCTTTGGGGATCACGTTTAACTCCATCAACAGTAGATGCATCACTTTCACAAATATTATCAAGATAATTACTGGCAACAAATAGTTGTGCTTCTTTAGTTTTTTTATTTAAGCTTTCTGGCCATCCTCCACGGCAAGCTGCAAATATTAAATCTTCTATTGATAATTCAGATTTAATCCCATTAATATCCATATCAGGATTATTAAATAAATCAATTATTGATATTTTACCATTGGATTCCTTACTTTCAAATAAACTCATTGGTTTCATGGTCATTTTATGTATTCTACCAGTACCTGAATGCATTATTTCATCTTCATTTACTGATGTTGAACCAGTTAAAATGTATAAACCATCTTTATTTAACTTATCCACACTATTCCTAACTGCATCCCATAAAACTGGTGCCATTTGCCATTCATCTATTAATCTTGGATTTTCACCCTTTAAAAGTAAAGACGGTTTAATTCCAGCTAATTTCAAATAAGAATTAGTTTTATCAGGATCTTGAAGTTCCAATACACTTTTAGCGTATTGCATTGCTGTTGTTGTCTTACCACACCATTTAGGACCATTAATAACTATCGCCCCTATCATCTCTAAACGTTTTTCTAATAAATCATCTATTACTCGTTTTAAATACTTTTTTTTCATATAAATGACCTATAAATAAATTTTCAATATTTTATTTTACCATTTAGATACTATTTACTTTACCATTTTGATATATTTTATTTTACCATTTAGATACTATTTACTTTACCATTTTGATATATTTTATTTTACCATTTAGATACT
>JAITGU010000182.1 GCA_031280375.1 Candidatus Methanovirga procula
TGTTATCATGATATTAATTGTTATCCTTTCTCCTATTTAAATATTATGTTCATATAACACTTTTGGATCTATTTTGCATCGGCATTAACATGCCACCCATTGAATTTTTTACACAGTCGTTAATATTTTATAAGAAACTTTAAAAAGAAACCTTTGTTTTCTAAATTTCTCACCTGTTCGGAACAAAAGTTTTAATAAGTTTAAAAAAACTTCAATTTACTATTACAATAGTTAGTGGTCATCTTAGAGGCATTGAAATGAATACTGAAGAGAAGATTAGGAAAGTGAAAAATATTCTAAAAGGTAAAAGGATCATAATAGCCTTTTCTGGAGGATCCGATAGTGTATTAATTGGACACATAGCAAAAGAAGTTAGTGAAGAAATAATAGCTGTCACCTTTGATAATGGATTGATGCCAAGTAACTTTTCAAACGAAGTTAAAAAAATAGCTGAAAATATTGGGATTGAACACATTTTAATAGAAGAAGACATATTAGAAAACAAGAAGTTTAGTGAAAACAGGGAAAATAGATGTTTTATATGTAGAAATTTAATGTACAAGGAAATAAAAAAAATAGCTGATGAGAAGAATATAGATATTATTGTTGATGGAACAAACATCGATGATTTAATGGATAATAGACCTGGGATAATGGTGAATTATGAGATTGGTGTTGTTAGTCCATTTGTTAAAGTTGGATTAGAAAAAAGTGAGATTATAGAATATATAAAAAAGAATAATATTGATTATATTGCATCAACAACTTGTCTTGCTACGAGAATTGAGAAAAACAGTAAAATTACCAGTAGAAAAATAAATATGATTAAATATGGTGAAAACCTTTTAAAATCTATTTTAAAAACTGATGAACTTAGGGTAAGGCTTGTATTAGATGACATGGCATTAATTGAACTTGTTAATATTGATCCTATATTAAATAAAAATAGCTTAGTTCATATAACAAGTGAACTTAAATCTGTTAAGTTCAAAAAAGTCGCGTTAAATGTTGAACCTCAAATAAAGAAAAAAAAAGAACTTATTTATAAACCTTGCAAGGATGAAGCCAATAAATTAATGTTTGAAAATGATTTGCCTTACAAGATAGATATTAAAAAAACATGTGAAGAACTTAAGAAAATTGGTGAGATTAAATGTTCCAATGAGATGGGTGTAATTATGTTGGATATTGATGGGAGAAATCTAACTCTTTTTGGAAAAGGTAAGCTTGTTGCAAGAAAGATTAAAAATAAAGAAGATGTTCAAGATCTTCTTATAAAAGTATTGCCTTTGATAAGACCTGAAATTCAAGCTGAAAAATAATCAAATTATATTGAATTGTAAATTTATTTTTTTCATAACCACAATTTTCAAATAAAATTTTTGGAATTTAACCTAAAATAAAAAAAATCATTAATTCAATCTTAAATATATACATTAATTAAAATAATAAGTTCATTTTATTAAATAAACTTTAATAAAATTATTTATAAAAAAATAATATGAATTAAATGATTAAAATAAAAACCAAGAATTTTAATCGATTTAAAAAAATTAATAGAACTTCCATTTTTAATTTGTAAGCTCAAAATAATTAATTTTACAAAACACTATATAAAACACATTGAAGATTTTTATTTCTCCAATTCATCTTTTAATAACTCTAACATTTCTTTCTTAGTCTCATTGTCAGATCTAAGTATAAATTTTGGGTCAGATATTTTGATTACTCTACCTTTTTTGTTATATACAAAATTATTCCTATCTTGTCGATTACATTCAGAACATTGAGGAATTATGTTATCCATAGTTAATGGCTTTTTAGGATCCATATGTCCCTTTTGGAGAGTAGTTAAAACATTAGGATATTGTAAATTAAGCTCATTTTCAACAGAACCACAAGTTGCACATCTATATTTATAATCTTCTTTAATTGATTCCCAGATTCTTCGTTAATATCAAAACCTCTTCTTAAACGAGTGAATCCTGGATAAGGTTCTTTAAGACTTATTAAAGAATACTTTCCTGGTGTTACACCATATATTTTACATTGATTATCTTTTCTTTGACCAGATATTATATACCATCCTTTTTGCTGTCCCAAATGTCTTGCTTGTTGAACATCATTAGATCTATCCCTATAATGAGCCAAAAAATCTGTTAATTCTTCTTTAGTAACTGGTTTTTGGAAGTGTTTATATAAATATACTAAAACCAGTGCATCTTCAGTGAAAACTTTATTTCTTTTTAAGATAGGCAGTTTAACACCGAATTTCGCCAAATATGTTTCATAATATTCTTTTAGTTCTTCGTATGAATCTTTAATTTCAGAATCAGATATTTTCATATTTCAATTTTTTTCATAAATAATTATTATAAATAGTTACAGATTTATGTAAATAAAAAAATAGCATAAATAGTTAGTTACTAAATTATGTAATAATAAATATTATATTTAAAGTAGATAGAAAATATATGGAAAATAAGGATTTAATGTTTGTTCTTAAAAGTGAAATAAGATTTTATATTTTGATTAACATAAAAAACAAGAACAAAACACCTACTGAGCTGACTAAGAACAATAAGTACCATATCACACACATTTCGTATAATTTAAAAAAATTGGAGGAAAAGGAATATATTAAATGTGTTAATCCAAATAATAGAAAAAATAAGCAGTTTTCAATAACAGCAAAAGGCAGAGAAGCACTAAAACAAATAAATATATTAACAGAAGTTTAAGCTGAAATTTTAGTCAATACCTTTCTAACTGCAATAGCTAACGATTTTGCCATTAACGGTGGAACAGCATTCCCAACTTGATTATATTGTTCAGTATTACTTCCAAAAAATTCAATACTATCTGGAAGTGATTGTAATCTACTAGCCTCCCTAACAGTTAAAACTCTTTCGGCAGTTGGATGAATAAATCTTCCTGGTGCACTAGCACATCCACAATTTCCAGTTATTGTATCTGCTGGTCGATTTCCATCTAACTTTCCATAAATATTAGAATATCCTTTTTTTAATCTAAGATGGTCAGGCAAATCTCCATGATTACCACCTTGAGGAATATTTTTTATTCTTTCCAAAACTATGTCAGAATGATTAGGAGCTTTATGATTAGCTAACTTCAAAGAATTACTTCTAAGAACTTTTTGATAATCATTTTTAGGGTCAGATAAATACTCAGTAGAGCATTCATTACATTTTATCTGAGGCAGATCAGAAATTGCATCGTTTACAGTCAAATAAATATTATCTGATGTCATTAATGTGTCTTTTGCAAAATATGTCGGTTGAGGAAACTTAAAATCACATTTAAACTTTTTTTGGATGCCAACGAAGAATATTCTTTTTCTAAGTTGTGGAACACCATAATCAGCAGATAATAATACTTTAGATTGTACATTATATCCTATATTGTTAAATAATTCAATCAATTCATCCTTAACTAATTGATTTAATCCATTTTTCATTGAAGTTAAACCTGCAACATTTTCCATCACAAAGATTTTAGGCTTAAGATCAGATACAATTTTGACATACTCATTTATTAACATATTTCTTGGGTCATCTACCATTCTGTTTCCTACAGTACTGAATCCTTGACAAGGAGGACCACCAATAACCAAATCAATGCTTTCAGGCTCAATATTATTGTCTTTTAAATAGTCAATTAAATCTAATTTGGTTATATCTCCAAGAATTCCCAAAGTTTTCTTATGGGAAGATAAATAAGTCTTCAAAAAATTAGCTTCAATTTCAACTCCAGCAACAATATCAAATCCAGCCATTTCAAAGCCTAAACTTAATCCCCCAGCACCATAAAATAAGTCTATAACTTTCATATTCATACTATCAATTTTATATGATTATTAATATATTATTTTTGGTAACCGAGACTGTAAAAAAGTGTGGAGGTTTTCATGAAAGTTAATGTTTTATATAAACAAAAATTAAAAATTTTTTAAGTTAAACGAATTTTAACTGAAGATAATAAAGAAAACTCCGTTTTCTAAGTTCCTCACTTTGTTCGGGACTAACGGAAACTCTGTCCTAAGTTCCTCACTTTGTTCGGAATCAAAGATTATCTAAGTTCAAAACGAAGAAATAATTCTTCTAAATTAAAAAATAAATTTTCAATAATAAAAAAATTTTATAATTAAAGAAAACCAGGAAAAATTAAAAATCTCACAAAAATTTACAACCTCTCATAATCTGAAGATTTAAGGAATTTAATAACAATAAATTTTAATAAAAATATTTATATAGCTATTATGGTTATGTTTATCAATCATTAACTTAATTATATCTTATAAATTATCTTTAAAATAAATTTGAACAATGTATATTAATTATTAAAATTACCAAAAATCAAAGATTTTTGTAATTATGAAAATCCAGAGGATTTTCAGTAATTTTACAAAATGACTATAAAAAAGATAATATTAAACATCATTTGCTTCAATTTTGGATTTAACATTATTAATTAAATTAACTGCTCTATCTTTATCAAATATCATTGCAATTAATATTGGTATTGTTTTACTAACAACAGCATCATTACTAAAAAATGTTACTGGTTTTTTTAAATTACTTGCACTAAACATACACCCATCACTATAATATTCAACATCAATTATTTTTCTAACATCCAAACTTCTGGTCTTATTATTACCAACAAAACTAATGTTGTTATCTGTTACAACTAATTTGCCATTGTCAACATGTTTTTTAACATCAAAACTCTCTGATGTTGTACTACCCATTCTATAACTACCTCTTTTGGTTACTCTATAACTGCCACCACTATAATGGATCTTCTAACACTTTTGGTTTCTATTAAACCAACATTGTCTATTTTAAAATTAAAACCTTTTTTGTCTTTAATTATCATAAATTTGTTTGCATTATTTAATATCATATTATTAATTTTATTATTCGCTTCTATTTTTTTTACTTTATTCTCTTCTGCTTTATTTTTAAAATAACTTAAAATACCCATATAACACCCCTTTTTAAAATTACCAATTTTAGACTTATAAAATAAAAAATTTTATAAATATGAAAATTACCAAAAATTGCTTTGCAATTTTTGTAATTATGAAAATCCAAAGGATTTTCAGTAATTATACTCATAATATACTCAATATTTTATTAATTCGTTGAAATGTTATACATTATTGTCCCTATTGTTTAAATGTAAGCATGAACTTTGTTCTTATACCAATATCAACAGCTCGATCACCAATTCTTTCAAGATACCTTACAATAAAAATTAATTTCGTTACCATCTTAATATATTCTGGATTACTGGACATTAAGTCAGTGACCTGAATAAGAATTGAATCAAACAGATCATCCACTTTAAGATCATCCTCTTTTAATTCACTTGCCATAAGCTTATTTCTATCTAAAAAAGCATTAATTGATTTACTTAACATCATCTGAACATAACTACCCATATATTGGCAGTTTTCTAATAATTTTTCTGGAAGTTTCATATCTTGAACTGGCTTAAGTTCCCTTGCAATTTTTGATATTAAAATCCCAATCCTACCTAAATGATTACTAACTCGAATAGTTGATTCAACAAACATTAAATCCCCAGCAAGAGGTTGTTCAATAGCAATAAATTTTATACAATTTTTTTCTAATTCAAATGCAAGTTCATCAATCTCATTTCCCTGATCAGTTGCTTCCTTAGCTATTTCATCATTATAATCATTTAGTAGAGAAACGGTTTTCCTATTAGCTTCAATAGTTTTTATTCCTAACTCTTCAATACTATTTTTTATCTTATTAATCCTTTTTTTAAATATAGTGCTTGGATATTCGCTTGACATGATTTTAATTCCCTTAGTTCAAAACAGATTAATTGATTTTAATATTAAAATTGATTTTAGAAAAATATTTAATAGTTAAACAGGTTTGTAGTTTAACCAAATCTTCCAGTTATATACTCCTCAGTTTTCTTATTTTGAGGATTTACAAACAATTCTTCAGTTAAATCACTCTCAATAATTTCTCCACTTAGGAAAAAGGAAGTGTACTTAGAAACCCTTGTTGCTTGCTGCATATTATGAGTCACAATGATTATGGTATAATCGTTTTTAAGTTTATAAATAAGTTCTTCTATCTTAGCTGCTGCTATTGGATCAAGAGCAGAACAAGGTTCATCCATTAAAATAACTTCAGGTTTATTAGCTATTGTCCTTGCAATACATAATCTTTGTTGTTGACCACCAGATAGACTTAAAGCAGAATTATGTAATTTGTCCTCTACTTGCTCCCATAATGCAGCTGACTTCAAACTATCCTCCACAACTTGAGCAATATGATCTTCATCATTTACTCCATGAATTCTAAGTCCATAAGCAACATTTTCATAAATAGACTTTGGAAATGGATTAGCTTTCTGAAAAACCATTCCCACCTTTTTTCTTAAATCTACAACATCCATCTTAGGTGAATAAATATCTTCACCATCCAATAAGATTTTTCCTTCTTTCCTAAAGCTTGGACTTGAGTCATGCATCCTATTTAAACTTCTAAGAAATGTTGATTTTCCACATCCAGAAGGTCCTATTAATGCAGTAACAGTATTCTCCACGATCTTAATATTAATATCTTTAAGAATCTGTGCTTCACCAAAGAATATATTTAAATTTTCTACTTCTATCCTATTCATATTTTAAACCCTATGAAAATTTAATATTTTATAATATCCCTATTAATATAATTAAAATAAATAATTTAACAAAAATTTATAATAAAATAATTTAATAAAAAAATTAATTCTTAATTAATAAAATTTATTAAATAATTTTATTTAATTAAAATTAATAAAAAAAGAAGATTTTGATTTAAAAAGACATTGATTGAAAAAAAATAAAACTCTAAGTTAAATTCATTACTACGACTTATCTAAAGATTTGTAAGAATTTAATGGATTATGTACCTTTTCAATTAGTTCATTAGCAGTTTTCTTCATTTTCTCAATTAAAGAACTTTTTTCAGAACCTTCTATTAAAATATTCTCCAAAACATCACTAAGAGTATCTACAGGTATGATTTCAATCATATTTTCATACCTCTTCTCAATCATAACATCCTTCAAATTGGATTTTGGAATTATGACTTTTTTCATACCAGCTTCAGCAGCAGCCTCGATCTTAGCTGTTGCCCCTCCAATCGGAAGAACATCTCCCCTCACAGTTAAAGAACCTGTTAAAGCAACAGACTGATCAAGAGGTATTTCCTCAATAGCAGAAATAACTGCTGCAGCTATTGAAACACTTGCACTATCCCCCTCAACACCATCATAGGTTTGTAAAAATTGAATATGAATATCATACTGAGAAATATCTCTACCAGTATTCTTCTTAATCAATGCACTAACATTTTGAACTGATTCTTTGGCAATTTCACCAAGTTTACCAGTGGCTATTATCTTACCCTCATTTTTACTTTGAGAAGGAGCAGCTTCAGCAGCAATAGGTGATACCAAACCACTTCTATCTCCAATAACAGCTAAACCATTAACAACACCAATTTTTCCACCCTCTGGATTGAAAACAGAGTAATCCTTTCTTTGAGCAATTGACCTATCAGCCATTTGCTGTTCTAATGTCCTTGAGAACTTTTTAGCCGTTTCAACATGCTTTGCAGTTACAATGTTTGAATTTTCTTCTGTAGCAATGTCTCCTGATGCTCTTATTAAACCACCAAGATCTCTTAACTTTAATGTTAAAGCATCATTCTTGCCAGACCTTCGTTTAGCTTCACGTATAATTTCATCCAATGCATCTACATCAAAATGAGGTATCCTACCATCATTTGTAACTTCTTGAGCAACAAACTGAACTAATTTTTCCCTATTTTCTTCATTGTCATCCATTGAATCTTTCATATAAACTTCATAACCATACCCTCTAATTCTTGAACGCATAGCAATGTGCATTCCCTCAAGAACTTGAATATTACCTGATGCAACCAGAACAAAATCACAGGGAACAGATTGAGTTCTCACCATTGCTCCACTACTTGTTTCACTTTGTCCAGTTATAGAATATTTTTTTTCTTGCATTGCAGACAACAATTCTTGTTGGGTTTTCATGCTCATTGTCCCTATTTCATCTATGTAGAGAACACCCTTATTGGCTTTATGGATCATTCCTGATTCTACACGTTCATGAGCTGGAGTTCCTAATCCTCCAGATTGATAAGGGTCATGTCTCACATCACCTAATAATGCACCAGCATGAGCTCCAGTAGCATCAATGAAAGGAGCAAATTTTTTGTTTTCATTACCAACCAATAATTTTGGGTAAAGTGAAACAGTTCGAGGCTTTATTTGCATGAATATAAAAATTATTAAAAGAGCAGCTATAACAGCATACAATGGTTGACCATAGTAAAATCCTAAAACTAAAACACCACCAATTAAAAGCACCATAACAAATGTTTTCTTTTCATCATATCCCTTTAACAATGTTCTATTAGCCATTACAATTTTTTTACCTTCACCAGCTGGAACAGGTCTTATAATAGGATTGTTGTTGTCTTCCTGGTTTGGATAAACCAATATATCTTCTAATGATTCATGAGGTAAAAGTTCAGCCATTCCTTTAGCTAACATTGATTTTCCAACACCAGGCTCTCCAATTAAAAGCACATTTCTTCTTTGTTTGGCAGCTTTTTTTATGGTCTCAACAGATTCTTCATGACCAATAACTTGATCAATGAGAAGTGGAGGCACATTAATATCTTTAGAACTTGCAATATTTCTGTGGTTAAACATTGGTCCTTTTTCATTAGTTTTAGTCCCATAACTTTGATCATCTCCACTGATTCCAATATTAACTTTAGTTTCAGAATTTTGATCACTATTTTGACCTTTAAAAACTGTTTTATTACCTTGAGAACCTTCTGTATTTTCTACATCAACATTATCCTCATTTCCAGTCTGTTTTTCATTATTTTCCATTGATTTACCTCATGTAACTTATTTTGATTATTAAGATATTGATAAAGAATAATTATAATAAATTTAAATAATAGATACTTTTTTTAAATAATGAATATTTTTTTAAATAATAGATATTTTAAATGAATTTCTTTTAATAAAACTTTAAAATTTTAATATATTTTCTATTAAGTAATTAATATCACCTAATTTTATTAATTTTTATCATATTATGGATTTATAATATTATATACTTTAATTAAATAGTATTATAATTTGTATTGATAGATAATTATTTATTTTATTATATAAATAATTTGTGTATTTTAGTAAATTTTGGTAATTAAAATATTTGGAAGACTGAAAAACATGGTTATTTTACTGACAAATTATTTATAACGAGGTTGTAAATTTTTGTGGAGGTTTTTCAATTTTCATGATTTCTTTAATTCAAAATTTTTTATTTTGAATTTAGAAAATCTTTGATTTTCGTTTATATAAAACATGATTTTCATGAAAACCTCCACACTTTTTGACAATCTCTTTATAACAATAATAGTTAATTATAAATAAAACTCAATTATAAAAATAAACATTTAGATCAATGCTGTGAACTTAAGATTTAAATTTCTAAATAGTAAAAAATCGAAGATTTTGAAATTTATAAAAATTTTGATGAAACTTTTGTTTCGAATGAAATGAGAAACTTAGGAAACGAAGTTTCCGTTTATTTCGAACGAAGTGAGAAATTTAACGAAATTTTCTAATTTCGTGTTTCTAAAAGTTTCTTCTAAATAGTAAAGTAATTCTTTAAAAATGGATTTTATTGTTTTTAAAAAATAAGTTTTGATGAACCTTAACTTGTTAAGTTAGAAAATCTTTGATTTTTTTAAACTTTCTTACATTTAGGTAAGTTCGGGAACTTCAGTCCCCGTTGATTTCGAACAAAGTGAGAAATTTAGGAGACGGAGTATCCACTATTTCGAATGAAATGAGAAACTTAGGAGAATCTTTGATTCTCTGTTTATTCTCAAGCGAAGCATAAGAATTTAGAAAAATCTTTGGTTTTGAACGAAGTGAAAAATTTAGGAAACAAAGTTTTCGCTATTTTTCGTTGTTCCGAACAAAGTTAGGAACTTAGAAAACGAGGTTTTCGCTTTATTTCTGAAAGAAATTTAATGAAATTTTCTAATTTCATGTTCTAAAAGGTTCTTGTAAATTTTAAAAATTTAAGTTAATATTTTTATAATTTAAAAGATTTAAAGAATTAATAACAAACAAATTTTTAATAAAATTTATTAAATTGATAGCATTGATAATTAAATTGATAGCATTGATAATTATATAATATCAGGTGATAAAATTCTAAAAAATAAAAAAATACTAATTTTAATAATAGTTTTTACAGTTTCAATTTCAGTAATAAATGCATTTTATTTTGTTGATAATTATGAAAAACCTAATACAGATACAAACAATATTACAAATATTACGATTACTCCTAATGTAAGTATAGAAGATATATTAAGTGCTTCCCAAGAAATTAAAAAATTTAAAGATGAAAATAAAACCTTACCAAAATATGTTATGATTAATAACAGTAATTGTAGTATGGAACAGTTCCTATACTTAATATCTAAAGCTATTGTAAATATTGAAACAGATAATAATTCCTCCATTGAAATTTTAAACTATATTAAACCATCGAATTCTACTGGAGATAATTGGGAAGGTGAAGTAAATAGAACATCATATATTCTTAATGCAATAAATATAGTTAAAGATGTGGAAGAATATAAAGAAGTTCCTAATTATTTAACAAGTAACATAGGCAACATATCATTTAATTCAACCGTCTATGGCTTTGCAACAATTGGAGATACTGTTAAAACCAATGGAACACTTCCAGAATCAATTAGTTTTAATGTTACAGAAGGTGGAAAGAAATACAGATGGGATTATATCACTGATTTAGCTAATTGGTTGTATGAAAACCATGAATATAATGTTACAGGAGATTGCTACACATTTAGTGATATTATAGCAAAAAAACTTGCAGAACAAGGTTATCAATGTGGAATAATTCAAGGAACCACAGAATTAGGAAACCATCGTGCTGTTATGGTGATTGTCAATGGTGAAAGACAATGGTTTGAAACATGCAGATGTGTTAAAGGTGGTTGGGGAATTAATCCAGACAAATGGAATGAACCTTATAGTACATGGAAACCAGAGAGATTATATAAAAGTTTTAATGGATTTACTTACCCTTAATTCATTACCTATTTAGAATACAATAATGGAATACCTTATTTTTTACAGTTAAAATTAATCTGATTAAATATCATTATTTTTTGTTAAAATAATTTAAAATATAGTTTTTCTGTTAACTTTTTTCAAAACATTTATAGATTTTATTTTTTCTCAAGTTCTACGAATTCTTTCTTTTCCAATGCCAGCAATATTTTTATATCCTGCATTGTAAGTTCCTGATTTTTCATCTGTTGGTTCTGGTAACTGCACATATATAGTTAACAGACATACTATATCTTTCATTTTCAATAGCTATTTTTGAATCCTCAATTGATTCTAAAGCTTTATTGAAAAAAGATAGGGATTCATTCTCCATTTTTATTCCTCAAAAAATTAACTTAAAACTATCCCATCTTTTTCAATGTTTGATAAGAAAAAAGAATTAATGTATTTATTATAAAATTCTTTTGACCTCATTTTAATAGAAATTCTCTCACCAGTAGTAATAAGAGTATCAAAGACTTTAATATAAATATCATCATCTATCTTGGATATACCTCTTTTATTTGTAGTAATTATTAAAATATCAATGTCTGAATTTTCATTATCGTCACCACGAGCTACTGATCCAAATAAAACAACTTTTTCTATTTCTTCATGTTTTAAAGATTTAGCAAAGTTAATAGCTATTTCTTTCCTATTCCCTTTATCACCATAACTAATACTTTAGTAAGCATTAATATATTTAATATTGAATATGTTTCTAATAATATAAAAATTGTTTTTACTTATTCTTATATTTTTTCTTCTTTTAAATCATGAGTTCACATAATTCTTATAAGTCTCTTATAAGTCTGTTAGATATATTTTAATTGAACTAATCACAAAGTAATTTATTAGTTTAAATTGTAATAAATTTATTAATTCCATTATTTTTAAGGTTTCTTTTATATTAGTTTTATCACTACCACTTTTAAACCCATTGTCTTTAACCACTACACGAGTAGTTTCAGGAGATATAATAGAAGAAAAAATCAAAACTTATATGAAATAAGAACAAAATTAGTTCCACTAATAGAAAATATTGAATATATAACTTATTAAAAAATTTTTAATAACATTTTATTAAAAATATATTTTGTTCATTAAAAGCAGATTGTGCAACAAGATCTAAAAAGAAAGTAAGAAAGTTATCAAAATATTTGTTTTAATGTGCAATAACTAAAATAGTTCACTTATTATATCCAATAAGTCATTAAATAAATTTTTTACATTCAACAATAAAAATTTTAGCACCATATTCCTCTTCTTTTTTTTTTAACTTAATCCTATTTAATTTTTAAAATTGATAATTTGTCAAATTTCAGTGAAAATATTCATTTCATAGTGGAAGTGCAAAGACAAATCAATATTACTTTAAAAAGAGAAGTTTACTGTATTTAGCAAATAATATTCTACTTCCGCTAAAAAAGTGGATTAAAAGATTTGAAACCATATATATTAATCAATATACTGGATTTCAACTTTTGTAAAGATGATATTCCTAACCGAAAATTTAATATAATAAGCAAAACAGATGAATACCTATTCATAGGTTTTTGAATATTATTTAATATAAACTGTAATTTAATATAAAGTTAAAGTGGATTATCATACATATTATAATAATAAATATAAAGTTATAATCAATAAATTTGTGATAAGTATGAGATGTGAAATTTGTGGTGAAGTAATAGAGGATGATAAACCTATTAAAACAAAGATTGATGGTTCTGTTTTAGATGTCTGTAAGAACTGTTCTAAATTTGGTAAAATACAAAAAGCCCCTTCAAAACCTAAAACTGTAGTTAAAAAAGACAAACCTAAAAATAACTCAAATGTTAAGGGCAATGTTGCAAAAAAGCCTGTTAGAACTATGGCGAATGATGAACCAAAAGATGAACTGGTGGAAGAGTACAATATTATAATTAAAGATAAAAGGGAATTTCAAGGTCTATCAAGAGAGCAATTAGCGAGTAAAATCAATGAAAAAGCTTCGGTTGTTGGTCGTGTTGAAAGTGGTAAGATGATCCCTGACATACATTTAGTTAAAAAGTTTGAAAAAGCTCTTAAAATAACTTTAATTGAAAAAATTGCTGAATTTGACTTAAAAAAAAATTTAAAATCAGATAAGGGAGAACCTACCTTAGGTGATATTGTTAAAATTAAAAAAGGATAATAAAATCTTTTTTTGTTTTCAACATTTTTTAATTATTATTTTAGAATATACTCATAGTTTATAATATATTTTGGATTTATATTTTATTTAAAATAGTTTTTAGTAATTAATTTATTATATAAAAACTTATTAAATAATGAAATTTTTATTTTAATTAATTATTTTTACAAACAAGGATTGATATATAAATTAATAAATTATTGATAATGGGATAAATTATTGTTAATGAAAATTGTTTTATAAATTAAATTGCTATTTATTAATTAATTAGACATCAAAACAAGTGTGGGAAATGTATGGTTTCAAGAGTTTATTTTTCAGATTTAAGATCAGAAAATGAGAATGATAATAAAGGAAACAAGTTAATAAAGCTATTTAATAAAGCAAATTTCGGTGACTTGTACAATGAAAATGATTTAATTGGGATTAAAATTCATTTTGGAGAAAGAGGAAATGATGCATATATATCCCCAACTTTAATTAGATATTTAATTGATGAAATCAAAAAAACTGGTGCTAAACCATTTTTAACAGACACTAATACATTATATTTTGGTTTAAGGCATAATTCAGTGGACCACTTACAAACAGCTGTTTTAAATGGATTTTCTTATTCTGTTGTTGGAGTTCCATTAATAATAGCTGATGGACTCAATAGTGAACATGAGGCTTTGGTTGAGATAAATCAAAAGCATATAAAAACTGCAAAGATTGGAGGAGATATTTTTAATGCCGATGGTCTTTTTGTTGCATCACATTTTAAAGGTCACACTCTAAGTGGCTTTGGAGGAGCTATTAAAAACTTGGCTATGGGTTGTGCAACTATTAATGGTAAATTAGAACAACATGAAATAGCTAAGCCAATTATTCAAGATAACTGTATAAATTGTGGTGAGTGTGAAATTGCATGTCCAGTTAATGCAATATATGTTGAAGAAAGTCCTAAAAACTATTTTATTAACTATGATGAATGTGTCGCTTGTTTAGATTGTAAATCTGCATGTTCAAACACGGCAATTGATTTAAATTGGAAGGAAGCAATACCCCAGTTCATTGAAAGAATGGGAGACTATGCTTTAGGAGCAGTTAAAAATAAACAAAATAAAATAGCTTACATTAATTTTTTAACAGATATCACCCCACATTGTGATTGTTTTCCATTTAGTGATGCTCCAATTGTTCCAGATATTGGATTTTTGGCTTCTAATGATCCTGTAGCTATTGATGCTGCAAGTTTATATTTGGTAAATCAACAAAAAGGAATTAAAAATTCATTAATTCATAAAAATTGTGGTCATGGTGAGGATAAGTTTAAAGGAGTTTGGGAAAATGTGGATGGCAATCACCTACTTGAATATTGCCAAGATATAGGTTTAGGGACAACTGACTTTGAAATTATTGAAATTTAGGTTTATGCAATATCTGGTTTTAAGTTATAAAAAAAAATTGTTAAAAAAAAACTTGTACTCAATATTTTCTGTGTTTTCTTTATCATTTATCAGTAAGTAAATCAAGTTTTCTTGCAACAAATTTAATAGTTCCTCCTTGTAGAACAACTGAAATTATTGTAATAAAAAACACAATATGGAATATTGTGGGAGCTTGAGGAATTCCTGCAACTAATGGATATGTGGCAAAAACAATAGGAACTGCTCCTTTAATTCCTGTCCACGATAAAAATGTTTTTTCTCTAAAACTCATTTTAAATGGCATCAATGTTGTAAATACAGATATAGGTCTGGAAATTAATATTAATATCATTGCTAATGTTAAACTGAACCATATATCTTGAAAAATTGTTTTATAATCAACAAATAATCCTAAAACTAAAAACATTATAACTTGCATAAGCCAAGCAAAACCTTCAAAAAATGTTAAATTTGATTCATCAGATATTTTTGCATTTCCAATCATAATCCCAGAAATATAGATAGCTAAAAATCCATTTGCTCCAGCTAATTCAGAAATTGAAAAGGTTAATGTTGCAACGGAAATCAAAAGAACTGGGTACAATCCTTTAACACTTAAATTAACATTTTCTATCAATTTTGTGGATAATTTACCAGATATTATTCCGAAGATTCCTCCAAGTACTAAAGATTTCATGAATAAGATTATGATGCCTTCAATTGTATTTGTTGGGTGGATTATTAGATCTATAAGAGAAATCGTAAGCACATATGCCATAGGATCATTTGCTCCACTTTCAAGTTCCAAAATTTCAGCTAAGTTATTTTTCAATCTTATTTTTCCTGATTTAAAAATTGAGAATACTGCAGCCGCATCAGTAGATGAGATAATTGAACCTATTAATAATGATATTAGGATATTCACTCCCATAAAATAATTAATAAGTAATCCAGTAGAAATAGCTGTTATTAAAACACCAATAGTAGCAAGAGCAGTGCCTTTTCCAATTATGGGTCTCATTTTCTTGGTATTAGTGTCCAAACCACCAAAGAACATTATAATTATTAATGCAAATGTGCTTATGTATTGAATGTATGTATAAACATTAATTGAATGTGAAATTAGGTTATTACCATTAAAAAATAGTCCAAGTAGTAGGAATACAATTAGTGTAGGTACTCCGATATGAGAAGATAGTTTGCTTAATAATACTCCTGTTAAAAGCAAAAATCCTATAGTTAAAAGTAGAATTTGAATGGTAACCATATTAAATTTTCCACATATATTTTAATTATTTTTTTTTAATGTTTTTATCGATTATTTTAGGTTTTGCATCATTTATCAATTTTAGGAACATGATAAATATTCAAGGATTAATAAAATTGATACTTAAAATGTATTTCTTTAAATATATTTAGTTAATAATAATTTCTTATATCAATGTTTTCTATTTTTTATTATTTAAGTTTTTTTGTCATTTAAGTTTTAAATTTAAAATCAGTTCTGCCAACTTTAGGATTTTCTTTGGTCTAATTTTTAGCTATTTTTTATCATGTCAAAATTTTTCCTATTACTGTATGAGTATTTTTCCGTGCCATTTTCTTTTTTTAAATATTTTAATTATTATTTTTCTTTTTTTAGTCTATTTATTACATTTTCTTTATAAATAGTATTATTAAAATTAATTTAATAAAATAAAGTTATTATTTATAAAATTTTTTATTTTATAAATAGTAAAATCATTTTCTTAAAACTAATATATTTTGTTAGTTTGGAAAATAACTTTTGATGAACCT